>CAYXMB010000030.1:0-11612 GCA_964466085.1 uncultured Ruminococcus sp. | reverse complement strand
GAGATTGGCACCTGTTGAAACTATGGAAACCAAAGTGCGACTTATCGACTCTTTCTTTCCCGTAGCAAAAGGCGGCACCTATTGTACACCCGGACCTTTCGGGGCGGGTAAAACCGTATTGCAGCATACCACATCGAAATATGCGGATGTAGATATCGTTATTATCGCCGCCTGCGGTGAGCGTGCCGGTGAAGTTGTCGAAACGCTCACCGAGTTCCCAGAACTGACTGACCCCAAAACCGGACGTTCGCTTATGGAACGCACCATTATTATATGTAACACTTCCTCGATGCCGGTTGCATCCCGTGAAGCTTCGGTTTACACTGCGGTAACACTTGCCGAATACTATCGGCAGATGGGACTTCATGTTCTTATGCTGGCAGACTCAACATCACGCTGGGCACAGGCAATGCGTGAAATGTCGGGCAGACTTGAAGAGATTCCCGGTGAAGAGGCTTTCCCCGCATACTTGGAATCCTATATCGCAGCCTTTTACGAAAGAGCGGGTTATGTCCGCTTGCCCGACGGCAGCACCGGATCCGTTACCATCGGCGGCACCGTATCCCCCGCAGGCGGTAACTTCGAAGAACCTGTAACACAGGCAACCTTAAAAGTTGTAGGCGCTTTTCACGGCCTTTCCCGTGAGCGTTCGGATGCAAGAAAATATCCTGCCATTGACCCGCTTATCTCCTGGTCGAAATATAACAGCGTTATTGACGGCAAAAAGTTGGAGTTTTTCAAAGATACTCTTCATCACGGTGACGAGATCGGTTCCATGATGAAGGTTGTCGGTGAAGAAGGTACGACTCTTTCAGATTACATTACCTATTTGAAGTCCGAAATGCTCGATGCCGTTTATCTGCAGCAGAACTCATTTGATTTGATTGATGCAAACTGCGGAAAATTGCGTCAACGCTATGTTACCGACAAACTGGTGTATGTTCTGGGCAGTAATTACGCTGTTCAAAATAAAGACGATGCCCGTAACTTCTTTAACCGTATGCGCCAAAAATTTATTGACTGGAATTATACCGAATTTGATAGCGAATCATTCAGGGAAGCGGAATCCGAAATTGATGAACTTTATCGTAAGGGAGACGGCAAATTAGCCTCACCCGCCGAAAAACTATTAAAGGACGGTGAATGAGAGTGAACAAAGTATATAACCGAATAGAATCCATTACCGGTAACGTTATCACTGTCCGGGCAAACGGTATTCGGTATAAGGAATTGGCACAGATCAATACGCGCTTTGGCAAATCCTTAGCTCAGGTTAATAAGATTGAAGGGGATATTGTATCTCTGCAGGTCTTTGCCGGCGGTCAAGGTGTTTCCACAGGAGATGAAGTGCGCTTTTTAGGTCACGAAATGCGAATATCTTTCAGTGAAGATTTATTAGGCCGTATATTCAACGGCTCGGGTGAACCGAGAGATAAAGGCCCCTCCCTTACGGAAAATATGAAACCTGTCGGCGGACCCTCTGTTAATCCGACTAAGCGTATTCTTGCTAACCGAATGATGAGAACAAACATTCCTATGATTGATATGTTTAACACCTTAGTTGTTTCTCAGAAATTGCCCATTTTCTCAATTTCCGGTGAGCCGTATAACCAGCTCCTTGCCCGAATCGCCATGCAGGCTGAGGCGGATGTAATCGTTCTCGGCGGTATGGGTCTTAAATATGATGACTTCTTGTATTTTAAGGATGCACTTTCCAAAGGAGGTGCTTTGAGTAAAACCGTTATGTTTATTCATACGGCATCCGATCCTACCGTTGAATGTATGATGATTCCGGATATGGTATTGGCGGTGGCAGAGCAATTTGCATTGCAAAACAAAGATGTACTGGTGCTCCTTACCGATATGACCAACTTTGCCGATGCCATGAAAGAAATTGCCATTACACAGGAACAGGTGCCGTCAAATCGGGGATATCCCGGCGATTTGTATTCACAGCTTGCCGCCCGTTACGAAAAAGCGGTTGACTTTGCCGATTCCGGTTCCGTTACCGTTTTGGCAGTCACTACAATGCCCGGCGATGATGTCACCCATCCTGTTCCCGATAATACCGGATATATCACCGAAGGACAGTATTACTTTAAAGGCGGACGTATTGAGCCGTTTGGGTCACTTTCCAGACTGAAACAAAACGTAAACGGCAAAACAAGAAAAGACCACCGCGCACTTATGGATGCAATGATACGTTTGTATTCTTCTTATAAGGAAACGCTTGAAAAGAAAAACATGGGCTTTTCAATGAGTCGTTGGGATGAAAAATTGCTTAAATACGGTGATCTTTTCGAAAGCAAAATGATGTCGCTTTCGGTAAATCTGTCCCTTGAAGAAGCGCTCGATTTAGGTTGGGAGATATTAGCCGATTGCTTTGAAAAACAAGAAACCGGAATCAAGTCGGATCTTACCGATGAATTTTGGCCCAAAGGTTAAGGAGGGCTGTAGTTTTGGCAAAAATCAAGCTAACTAAAAACGAGTTAAAGGTACAAAAAGACGCACTCAAAATGTACCGCAGATATTTGCCTACTCTGATACTGAAAAAGCAACAACTCCAATCGGAAATTCGCACAATTGAAATCAAGGCTAAGGCAATAAGAAAAGAAAGAGAAAACCTTGAATTCGGTTTTAGAGAATGGATAGCCGTCTTTAGCGAAACAGATGCCTTCCCCGAAGGAATCATAACGGTCGGCAATATCCGCAAAGGAACGGGAAATATTGCCGGTGTCGATATTCCCACATTTGAGGGTGCGGATTTTTACAGAGGCGATTATGATCTCTATGAAACACCTCTTTGGGTGGATATCGCCGCAAACCACATGGAGAAGGCAATGTCCCTCGATTTGGAGGCGGAAGTGTTGGATGAACAGGTCAGGCTGTTAGAAAAGGAGCTGCTTGCAACCTCTCAAAGAGTCAACTTGTTTGAAAAGGTTAAAATCCCCGAAACTGAGGAAAATATCAAAAAGATATCGATTTATATGGCAGACCAACAGGTTAGTGCCGTAGTGCGTTCAAAAATATCAAAGCGAAAGATAGCCCTTCGAAATGCTGCGGATTCCGAAAAGGAGGTCTATTCATTATGATAGTGCCTATGAAAAAAATATCCCTTATTATAAGAGGAGAAAAAAAGAAAGAAGCTCTGAAAACGCTTCGCAAATTAGGACTTATCCATATTGAGATAGCCGAAGGTTCCGGTGAACGACTTGCAGAACTTCACGAACAGATTACTCTGCTCGAAAGTGCAACTTTCACCATAGGAAAAAAGAAAAACTCAGAGCAAAAAGATTTAAGTCCCGACGAGGCATTGTCCGTTGCAAATGAGATTGCATCCCTTAACGAAGAAAAAAAACAATGTCAGGCTGAACGGATAGCTTTGAACTCCGAACTTGACCGTTTAAAAAGCTGGGGAGATATTGATCCCGACAGCATAAGCGACCTTGAGGCTAAGGGAATTAAAATATCTTTCCATGAAATGCCGAAGTCCGAGTATGAGGCGTTACCCGACAACGTTAAAACCGTAAAGCTTAATGCGAACAAATCGTCGGTCAAATTCCTGTTATTCCGCGCCGATCCGGATGACGGCGATGAAGTCGTATCATCTTTGAACAGTTGCCGATTGGTACTGCCGCAGATATCTACCGACCGAATGAGGGAAAATATTTCAAGTTTAAATGCTCGAATCAATGCAATAGAAGAGCGGCTTTCGGCTTATATATGTTATTCCGAAAGTATAAAAACGGCAGTGAAAGCAACGGAAAAGGAAATCGAATTTGAAACCTATGCTACGGGTATGGCAGATGAAAACCTATCTTCCGACGGTGGTCCGACGGTTTCCGTTGCTTATTTCAAGGGATATATCGAAGAAGAAAATCTTGATAGATTAAAGCAGACCGCTAAAGACAATTCGTGGGGACTCCTTGTAGAAGAGCCTTGTGCGGAGGATAACGTTCCCACCAAACTTAAAAACAATAAATTCGTAAGTCTTATTTATCCTCTGACCGACTTTTTAGGTACTGTTCCCGGATATTTTGAGTATGACATTTCGGGTTGGTTTTTAGCCTTTATACTCATATTCTTCGGCATTATATTCGGCGATGGCGGATACGGACTGCTGATTTGTACAATTGCCGCCATACCGATTATAAAATCACTTATTGCAGGAAAGCCCGTTTCGTACACCGTTCTGCTTGTAGGACTTTTCGGTCTGTCAACAGTTCTGTGGGGAACGCTTACCTGTACTTGGTTCGGTCTCTCTCCGGAGCAGCTACCCGAATGGCTGAAGATCCTATCTGTACCGGTAATTTCAAATGTATATGCCGATAAGATATGGTATCCATTCTGGACCAATGGCACCGTAGGACTCACTACGGCTCAGAATCTACAAATATTCTGTTTCTCGCTGGCACTGATACAGCTTACGGTAGCACATATAAAAAGCGCTGTGAGAAACAAGGGAAGTATCAAACTGCTTGGTGATATCGGTTCGATATTACAGCTTATAGGTATTTACTATTTAGTGCTGAGCCTTGTTGTAAATGGCGAGGTGTTCGACTTTGGACTCGTAATCGGCGGTGTTCCCGTAGGAGCAGTGGCTGTTGTACTGATAGGAATCGGGTTTGTCCTTAGCTTCATATTTTCAAACTATGAAGGAAGTATCATTAAATCCGTACTTTCAAGCCTCACAAACATCGTATCGGTTTTACTCGGCGTGGTAAATATGTTCTCGGATATTGTTTCGTATATACGACTTTGGGCCGTAGGACTTGCGGGAGCCGCGATATCCGCAACGGTAAACGAGCTTGCGGGACCGTTACTCGGTAACTTCATGTTTGCGATACTTGCTATTATACTGTTGGTGTTCGGACACGGACTGAATATGATATTAAATATCCTGTCGGTTATCGTTCACGGAATCAGACTTAATACCTTAGAGTTCTCCTCGCATTTAAATATGTCGTGGAGTGGGCATAAATTCAAACCATTTAAAGAACAAATTGATTAAAAGGAGAATCATCATGAATTTAGGATTACTCGGAACAGCATCGGCAATGGGTATTGCCGCAATCGGTTCGGCTATCGGTATCGGTATTGCAGGTCAGGCGTCGATCGGTGCCTGGAAAAAGTGCTATATGAGCAATAAAGCCGCACCTTTTATTCTTACTGTTTTCGCAGGTGCACCTCTTACACAAACCATTTACGGCTTTCTTTTGATGCAGCAGATGAAGGCATCTTCTGCCGACCCCGCATTTTTACTCGGTCTCGGAATTATGTCAGGTATTGCTATGGCATTTTCCGCTGTTTATCAAGGCAAAGCCGGTGCTGCGGGTGCGGATGCCTTAGCCGAAACGGGAAAAGGTTTCTCACAATATATTACCGTTGTCGGCCTTTGCGAAACGGTTGCGCTGTTTGCGCTCGTTTTCAGCATGGTAGCGTTAGGATAATATGAAAAAATAACGGCTTCGGGTATCAACAACATATAATTATATTGTCGAGCTTTTTAATAGCCGTATTGACAGGTGCAATACTTCTTGTACTTCCGATAAACTATTCTGACGGAAAGGCAACACTCTTGCCGCATTTGATTTGGGAATTCACTCAAATAAACCTTTTTGCACACCGAACGTGAATAGGCGCACGGGCTCGACATAACGGAATATTGTCGGTGCAAAACCGAGACCAACAACACAAAGCCGATGAATTGCGAAAAACTTTTCATCGGCTTTTATTATCGAAACACCGTTTCGGATTTTTATTTACCTTAAATTTGCGGGATAAAAATTATTTTTCGGAATTTCTCTTGCAATGAAGATAAAATGTTGCTATACTAAACGTATAAAGCTATTGCATATAAAGGAGGCTTGTATGAAACTCGGTGTTATGGTTCCTCTTTGGAATTACGAAAAAGAGATGCTGGGCATGAAAGAGCTCGGAATCGGCACCTGTCAGCTGACGGTCTGGAACGACAGCTGTGAGCTTACAAAAGAAAAAGCCGATGAAGTAAAAAAATTCGCAGAAGAATGCGGCGTCGAAATCAGCTCCGTTTGGAGAGGATGGAGCGGACCGCAGGAATGGAATTTCACAAAAGGGCCGCTTACTCTCGGTATAGTTCCCGCAGAATACAGAGAAAAGCGTATTGAGGATTTGAAGCGGGGAAGCGATTTTACCGAAATGCTGGGTGTTAAAAAGATGATAACCCACATGGGATTTATTCCCGAAAACCCGTTATATCCCGAATATGAACCGGTTGTCGAAGCAATACGTGAAATCGCCCTTTACTGTAAAGAAAAAGGACAACTTCTTCTTTTCGAAACCGGGCAGGAAACACCCGTTACCTTGCTTCGTACAATAGAAAAAGTCGGAACGGGAAATCTCGGTATAAACCTTGACCCCGCAAACCTCATTATGTACGGAAAGGCAAACCCCGTCGACGCTCTGGATGTTTTCGGAAAATACGTCGTAGAGCTTCACGGCAAAGACGGACTCTATCCGACGTGCGGTGACAATCTCGGAGAAGAAGTTCCTATCGGAGAGGGCAAAGTATGTTTTGAAAAACTTGTTCCGAAGCTCAAAACAGTAGGTTTCGACGGCGTTATCGTTATCGAACGTGAAATTTCCGGAGAAAAGCAAATTGCCGATATTAAGAAAGCGAAAGAAATACTCGGAAAAATAATAGAAGAGGTGGAAAAATGTTAAAAACAGCTGTCGTCGGCGTCGGAAATATGGGCGCCACTCATCTTATTTGTCATAAAAATTCCGACTACGTTCAGCCGATTGCGGTATCCGATATTTACGAAAATGCGGCAAAAAAAATAGTCGATAATTTAAAACTCGATATTCCGGTTTACGCCGATATGGAGGAAATGATAAAAAAAGAATCTCCCGATCTTATCGATATCGTTTCACCGACTTACACTCACAAAGAGCTGTCGATAAAGGCAATGGAGCTCGGATGCCACGTTCTTTGCGAAAAACCGATGGCATTGTCGGTTGAGGACTGCGAAATGATGACAGATGCCGCAAAACGTACCGGAAAAAGGTTTATGACGGCTCACGTCGTAAGATTTTCGGCTCCTTACATGTATCTTAAAAATACGATAGAAACGAAAAAATACGGAAAACTTCTCCGACTCAATATGGCGAGAAACTCCGGCATTCCGTTGTGGAGCCGGGACAACTGGATGCTTAATACCGAAATGAGCGGCGGTGAACTTATCGATTTGTCCATTCACGACATAGATTTCGTAAGTCACGTTCTCGGCATGCCCGATGAAATCAGCGCATTCCACCATTCAATGAGAGAAAACACAGAATTTTCGACTGTGGATTTTGTATACGGAGATTCGTCGGTAAGCATCGAGGGCGGTTGGTACGCAACCCAAATTCCGTTCAAGTCTTGCTTCACGGCATATTTTGAAAAAGGCGTTTTGGATTTCAACGGCGCAACGGTCACGGAAAACGGAAAACCCGTTGAATTCAGCGAAGAAACCGATGCCCTTATTCTCAACGGAAAAGCTTATTCCTTTAACGACCCTTATCGCAAAGAAATAGAATATTTTGTCGATTGCATTGAAAACGGAACCGAAACTTCGGCAGTACTCCCCGAAAGCTCGACAAATACGGTTGCTCTTTGTCTTGAAATACTTAAAAAGGCGGAAACAGTATGAACAGCATTACTCAAATCAGATATGACTTTTTGAATTTCGAAGCAATACTCGAATTCCCGATAGAAGCGGTGGATTCCATTTCTCACGACTTTGACAAAATCGCCGATAACGGTGCGGCATGTGAAAGTTTGGTGCAAACTGTCACTTCGTACCGTGAAAACCGCATTTTCGACATAGGAGAAGTTACGAAAACGGCAAAACAGTATGCAAAAGAGTGCGACATTAACGAATATTCCGCAGCACTTATTTACTACATGTGCGCCGCAATGTATTCTTATCCCGCATTCGAAGAAAAAGGCCTTTCGAAAGAAGAATGGTTTGACTCTATGGCCGACTTCCGATGCAAACTTTTCGAATGTCACGACAGATACGGCGTATGGGGAACGTTTGTCGACTGGTTTTCGAAATGGTACACGGGCGACAGAATGACTTACGGCAGATTTGCGTTTGAAGTTATCCCCTGTCCCGTTGAATTTAAAGAAAAGGGATTCAACGTCGAAAAAGGTCAGAAAGTTATAGAAACACACATCCTCAATAATAAAAAGAAACCTTTCACGGAAGAAGCTTGGAAAGAGGCTTTCAAACGTGCGGCGGCTTATTTCGGAGATAAACTCGACGGTGCCGAACCCGTGTTTTTCGCTTACTCATGGCTTTTGTTTCCGAAAAACCGTGAATTTCTTCCCGAAAATTCCAATATTGTGAAGTTCATGTCGGAATATACTCCCGGTATGACAACACCCACAAAGAACGACCTTTGGAGAATTTTTAATATTGCCGATTGCAACACGGATCCCGCTCTCCTTGACGAGGATACCTCACTCAGAAAAGCATATAAAGAATTTATGTTAAACGGCGGTGAGCCCGCATGTACAATGGGCTTCAAACACGCCTGACCGAAAATCAAAATATACCTGCAACAAAATCCTTAGGTTGCGAAACGGAGATACAATGAAAATAATACCCACCCCAAAGAAAATCACTGAGGGAATCGATTCGATTGACCTCAGCGGTATAGAAATTGCCGTAAAATTCGGTACCGACCCCCGACTTGCGAAAAACGCCGTAACTTTAAAAAACGAAATCGAAGCCGTAACCGGCACGGTTTGTAAAACCGGAGCATGTTTTGCAAAGCCTTCGGTGAAGTGCATTTATATCGATGCCGGGACTTCTTGCGAAGAATACACACTGACTGTCGAAAAAGACGGAATATCGATTTTCGGAGGCAACGCCGCCGGAGCATTCGACGGAATTCAAACCCTCCGCCAAATGATTAAGGAATACGGCAAAAATCTCCCCGTGTGCACGGTAGAAGACAAACCCGATTTTTCGGAAAGAGGTTTTTATCACGATGTCACAAGAGGTAAAGTCCCGACTCTCGCTTCTCTTAAAGAGATAGCTCTCCAACTTTCCTATTTTAAAATAAACGAACTTCAGCTTTACGTCGAAGATGCGTTTGATTTTGCCGAATTCGACGGCATCACGGAAAAATGCGAGAGACTTACCGCAGATGAAATAATCGAACTTGACACGTTCTGTCACGATTTGTTTATCGAACTTGTTCCGTCTCTTTCCACTTTCGGTCACCTTTACAGACTTCTTCAAAGCGATAAATATAAGCACCTTTGCGAATACGAGGATTGGAAGCCCTATCAAATTTATTGGATAGAAAAAATGGCTCACCATACAATTGACGTTTCCAATCCCGAAAGCATCGAGCTTATAAAGAGCATGATAGACCAATATATCCCTCTTTTCAGAAGCGATAAATTCAATATTTGCTGTGACGAAACGTTTGACCTTTGCAAAGGAAGAAATGCCGGGAAAGACGAAGGGGAAGAATATTTCAAATTCGTATCGAAGATTATCTCCCACGTTAAATCCTACGGTAAAACCGTGCAAATGTGGGGAGATATTGTTCTTCACCATCCCGAAAAAATGTCACTTCTCCCTCCCGATACCGTAATGCTCAACTGGAATTACGAAAAGCATGCCAACGAGAAAAACGTTAAAACGTTTGCCGCAAGCGGAATGAAGCAGGTTGTATGTCCCGGATGTTCTTCTTGGAACAGATTTGTGGAGGAGCTTGACCGTTCCGTCGGAAATATCACAAGCCTTGCAAAATACGGTTTTGAGAACGGAGCTTACGGCCTTATCAACACAAACTGGGGTGATTTCGGAGATATTTGCCCGTGGAGTGCGAGAATGTACGGCATGCTTATCGGTGCCGAAAAATCCTGGAATCCCGTCGGATGCGCCGATGAAAAATTCGAACTTGCCGCATCGTCCCTTCTTTACAACTGCGACAGTACAAACGTCGTTAAACTTATTTACGATTTAGGTCAGGCAGAGCGTTCATGTGACTGGATGCTGTTCGTTTATTGGTACAGCGCAAACACCGCAGAGGGAAGAAAAACCGTTTTGGAAGTCGACAACGAAAAATGCATTTCCAATATCAAAGAAACCGAAAGAATAGCTTCCGAATTCAGAAAGCACCTCGATACGTCTTCGGTGATTTACAATGACCTCATGCTTTCGGCAAGAGCCGTTAAGTTTATGAACAAAGTGTACCTCATGATAAACAATCACCCCGACTATCAAAACAGAAACGCGCTCAAGAGCGAAATTTCAACGTGGTTTGAAGAATACAAAACCGCTTGGCTTCGTGACAACAAAGAAAGTCAGGTAGAGCGCATAGGCGAATTTCTCAATTCCGTCACCGACTTGTTTTAAGCAAACGGCAACTTTTATATTTCAGGAGTCAGAAATGAATATTAAAAAAATACTCGAAGATATCAAAAGCGACAGAGTTAAAAAAGTAATTTTGGACACGGATACAAACAACGAGGTCGACGACCAGTTCGCAATTGCATATGCGCTCGGATCCGAAAAAATCGATCTTCTTTCGATTAATGCGGCACCTTTCCACAATCAAAATTCGACCTCTTTCGAAAACGGCATGGAGAGAAGTTACGATGAAATCAAACGTGTTCTCGCCGCTTACGAAACCGATTGCCGAATTCCCGTTTTTAAAGGAAGCCGTCAAAGAATCGGAGAGGCGGGCGGACCTGTTGACAGCGACGCCGCTCAAAACATTATAAAAACCGCATTGTCTTCCGATGAAATTATTTACGTTCTCGGTATCGGAGCTTGCACAAATATCTCGTCCGCATTACTTATCGAACCTAAAATCAAAGAAAAAATCGCCGTAATTTGGCTCGGCGCTTCGAGAATCGGAAGCGACAGCGTGGGAGAATTCAACCTCAATCAAGACTATGATGCCGCACGTGCTCTTCTCGATTCCGGCGTTCCCCTTATACTGTGTCCCGCATGGGGTGTTACAAGCGTGCTCTATGCACAAATCCCCGAATTCGAAAAGGAGCTCAAGGATAGAAGCCCTATGTGCGAACTTCTTTGGCAACTTATAAACGAATACTATCACGATGCCGGAAAACCCGGCGGATACGGCAGAACCATTTGGGATATAGCAGCCGTCGCAATTCTTTCGAATCCGACCTGTGCCGACATAAAAACGGTTCCCGCACCTATACTGACCGATGAATATGCCTATGCATACGACGATTCAAGACACGAAATGATGTATCTTGAAAGCATTGACCGTGATGCTACGTACTCCGACGCATGGCTTAAAATTCAAAATCTTAAGTGCAGCGGAAAATATATTGCAAGATGGTGCGAGGAGACGGAGGAATAACATGGAGGAGCTCTATTTCTGGGGAGCGGCGGTTTTAGTCGGTCTCTTGCTTTTAAAGCTTGTTCCCGCATCAAAACTTTCGGTTGCCAACAAAAAAATGAGAGAGAAAATTCCGGGACCTCTTCTTGTCACTCTGTATATCCTGTTTTTTACTCTTATTTTCTCGGCAACCTACGTAATTTGCCTTTTGTGTTCGGCAAATAACGCAGTGAGAAACATATTGACAG
>CAYXMB010000029.1:0-11768 GCA_964466085.1 uncultured Ruminococcus sp. | reverse complement strand
CCCTTTTTATTTATATTTAATCAGGTTTCCCGCTAAAAACAAAACGGATCCGGCTTTCCCTGCAGACAGCTAGATCCATTAAATATTATAACTATTTTACACAAATTTATTATAACACTTTTTTTTATTTTGTCAAGGCTTTATAAGGTCAAAGACACAAAAAGCAAATTGAGAGTAAATTCTCAAAGTGAAATTTCAAATTCCGCTTTTTCCACACTGAATTCCACTGCTTTCCTACTGTGGAATTAACTTTGGAATTCACGCAATGAGTTTCCCGAAGTGATTTTGTCGGTAAAAACACAGGTTCGTTCGATTTTGCGTGACGGCGGATTTTAAAATTTGTATTTTAGGAGCGGCGTCAAAGCTCAGACAAGTCCGTATTCTTCGGCAAGTGCTTTGAATGCGGGAAGTGAGCGTTTTATCATATCGGTTGAAACGCAATACGAAATTCTGACGTACCCTTCACAGCCGAAACTGTCGGACGGAACGATGAGAAGTTCGTGTTTTTTTGCCTTATCGGAAAACGAAGTTGCGTCCTTTTCCGGAGATTTTACGAAAAGGTAAAACGCTCCGTCGGGGTAAACGCAGTTGAAACCGTATTCGGTTAAAGAGTTATAAAGAAGGTCACGATTGGTTTTATAAACTTCGATATCGCTTGTTTTTCCGAGACATGCTGCCACGACTCGTTGCATCATCGAAGGGGCGCAAACGAATCCGAGAGCTCTTCCCGCACCGCAAATTGCGGCGTATACGTCATCCCTGTTTTCCGTTTTGCTGGAAACCGCAATGTAGCCTATGCGCTCACCCGGAACGGAGAGAGACTTACTGAAAGAGTAACAAACGACCGTATCGTCGTATTCGTTAGGTACGTACGGAACGACGGTTTTGTCGTCATACACGAGTTCTCTGTAAGGCTCGTCGGAGATAAGATAGATTTTTTTGGAATATTCTTTTTCTTTTGCCCTTAAAATATCGCACATTTTTTTAAGAGTTTCGGGTGGGATTACAACTCCCGTCGGGTTGTTCGGGGAGTTGATTATCACGGCTTTTACGGTTTCGTCGATTGTCTTTTCGAAAGCTTCGAGATCCACCGTGAAATCTTTTGTGTTTGCCGGGACTATGCGAAGTGCGGCTCCCGCCGTTTCGGCAAAAACTTTGTATTCGGGGAAAAACGGTGCGATTACCGCAACGCTGTCTCCCTCGCAGACAAGGGCGTTGAGAGTTATCGTGAGAGATGCCGCAGCGCCGCAGGTCATATATAAGTCGTCCTTTGTGATTTCCGCATTAAATCGGCTGTTTATATTATCCGCAATAGCCTGTCTTACGTCTTCCGCTCCGACGGCAGATGTGTATCCGTGAAGTGCGACGGGATCGCCGTTTTCGCAAAGCGATATTATTTCGCCGTTAAGGCAGTCGGGGGCGGGAACACTCGGATTTCCGAGACTGAAGTCGAAAACGTTTTCCCTCCCGATTTCTTTCGCTCTTTGATTTCCGTATTCGAAAATATCTCTTATTACCGAGCGAACTCTGCCGAGTGATGCCATTTTTTCGTTTATGTTTCCCATGATAGCCTCGCTGTCAATCGCTTAATACTTTGATTTTGCTTTGACGGAGCAAATTTTCCGTTTTTTCGTTATTGTCGACTCTCATAACGAAGAAAGCTTTTCCGTCGGCAGACGTTGCCATAGAATAGAGATATTCCATGTTGACTTCGTTTTTGTCGAGAAGTTCGAGAACCGCCGAAAGGCTTCCTTTTTCGTCGGGAATCGAGAATGATACGACCTCTCTTACGGATGCCGTATATCCTGCGCTTTTCAAAAGAGAAGTCGCTGCAGAGGTATCGTCGGCTATAAGGCGAAGAATACCGTAATCTTTTGTGTCGGCAACGGTTAAAGCTTTGATGTTAATACCGTTTTTACGAAGAAGTTTCGTAAGTTCGACAAGACTTCCTTTTTTGTTTTCGATAAAAACCGATAGTTGTTTTACTGCCATGATGAGCCTCCTTAATCAACAAGTTTACGTTTATCTACCACTCTCTTTGCCTTGCCTTCGCTTCTTTCGATGGTTTTAGGCGGAACGAGATGTACTTTGGGAGCTACTCCCAACATATTTTTCATAGCTTCACGGAGCTTGCGCTCTTTTTCCGTAACGTGTTTTACCGTATCGTCGAACTGTTCGGGAAGGAATTCGACGAAAACGTCGAAAGTATCGGTATTGTTTAATCTTGATACTTCTATTTGATAATTGCATGAGAATCCTTCTTTGATCAGAACGGCTTCTATTTGCGACGGGAAAACGTTAACGCCTTTGATAATAAGCATATCGTCGCTTCTTCCGAGAGGCTTACACATTTTAACGTGAGTTCTTCCGCAAGAGCATTTTTCGCGAGTCAAAACGCAAATATCACGGGTGCGGTAGCGTATCATCGGAAACGCTTCTTTGTCGAGACACGTAAATACGAGTTCGCCTTTTTCTCCGTAAGGAAGAACTTCTTCCGTATCGGGATCGATTATTTCGGCGTAGAAGTGGTCCTCGTTGATATGCATTCCGTCGTGAGCGGAACATTCGAATGCAACGCCCGGACCCGATATTTCGGTGAGACCGTATATGTCATAAGCTTCGATACCGAGTGTATCTTCAATGCTCTTTCTGATTTCGGCAGTCCAAGGTTCGGCACCGAAGATACCGCTTTTGAGAGGGATATCATCGGGACCGTATCCCTGCTCTTTCAGAGTTTCCGCAATGTATGCCGCATATGACGGTGTGCAGCAAAGAACGGTTGAGCCGAGATCGGTCATAAACTGAATTTGCCTGTCGGTGTTCCCCGACGACATGGGAAGTGTAAGACTTCCGATTTTATGAGAACCGCCGTGAAGTCCGGCGCCTCCCGTGAAAAGACCGTAACCGTAGCAAACCTGCACGATATCGTCTTTTGTCGCTCCGGTTGCGGCAAGGGCTCTCGCACAGCAGTCCTCCCAAAGGTCGACGTCGTTTTGAGTATAGTAAGCTATTACTCTTTTTCCCGTCGTACCCGAAGTCGACTGAATACGGACGCATTCCGAGAGAGGCTTTGCAAGCATTCCGAAGGGGTATTCGTCACGCAAATCTTTTTTTGAAATCAGGGGCAAAAGGTGAATATCGTCGATTCCCTTGATATCGTCGGGAGTGACGCCCTTTTCCTCCATCAGTTTTTTGTAATAAGGCACGTTATCCCAAACGTGTTTTACCTGTTTTCTGATTTTTTCCGATTGAAGAGCCCGAAGCTTGTCAACGGGCATCGTTTCAAGCTCTTTTTGATAATATAATTCCTCTTTCATAAAACGTCACCGGCTTTCTTATAAATTTTTTCCGAGTAAAAATGCTTTTTTATTCATTTTCGAGAATTTTGGGGCAACCGTGTTTTCGATTGCCGCAAGCCATTTTTCTTCGGCAATCCCGAAATATTTGGAAAGACGTCCCATGAGTACGATGTTTACACATTTTGCGCTTCCCGCTTCGAGTGCGGGAGCAAGAGCGTCGATGGCATCGATTTTTGCGCCCTTTGTCGAGAGGGTATTCAAAATATCGTGCGGATATTCCGTGTTTCCGGTGATTACGGGCATCGGGTCTATTTCCTGTGTGTTAACTACGATTATGCCGTCCTTTGCAAGACACGGAGCGTATCTTGCGGCTTCGAGTTTTTCGAAAGAAACGATAAAATCCGCTTCTCCTTCTTTGATAACGGGAGAGGCGACTTTATCTCCGTATCTCACGTACGTAACGACGCTTCCGCCTCGTTGGCTCATGCCGTGAACTTCCGAAATTTTGACGTCGAAGCCTTCTCCGACGAGAAGATTTCCGAGAAGTTTGGATGCCAGAAGAGACCCTTGCCCCCCGACTCCTACTATCATTATATTAACGGTTTTCATGAATTTTCACCTCCGAGTGCGCCGAATGCGCAAAGCTGTGAGCACACTCCGCAGCCTGTGCAAAGCGTTGAATCGATATGTGCTTTGTTGTCTTTCATCGTAATTGAGGGACAACCGATTTTCATGCAGGCTTTGCATGAACGGCATTTTTCGGTATTGACGGTAAGAGGTTCCTTTGCCTTTACGTATTTAAGAAGAGCGCAAGGTCTGCGGGATATTATAACCGAAGGTTCCGATACCGAGACTTCTTCTTTGATTACTTTTTCCGTTTCTTTGATATTATAAGGGTCGACGACTTTTACTCTGTTTATGCCGAGAGCTTTGCAAAGTGCCTCAAGGTCGATTTTAGTTGCGGGATCGCCTTTGATATTGTAACCCGTTGTCGGATTTTGCTGATGTCCCGTCATGCCTGTTATCGAGTTATCGACTATGATTACGGTTGAATTCGTGCCGTTGTACGCTATGTTTGCAAGTCCGGTCATACCGGAATGCATGAAAGTCGAGTCGCCTATTACGCACACCGTTTTGTTTTCGCTCTCTGCGCCGAGTGCCTTGTTAAAACCGTGAATACCGGAAACGGAAGCTCCCATGCAAAGAACGGAGTCAACGGCGCAAAGAGGAGCGGCGGAGCCGAGCGTATAGCACCCGATATCTCCGAGTACCGTAAGTTTATTTTTAGCGAGAACGTAGAAAAGTCCTCTGTGCGGACATCCCGAACACATAACGGGAGGTCTTGTCGGAAGTTCACACGCATCGAGATGTTCTTTTTCTTCGATACCGAAAGCTTCGGCAACGGTTCTTTGAGAAAATTCTCCGACTGTCGGGAAAATTTCTTTGCCTTTTACCTTAATTCCGAGAGCTTTGCAATGGTTTTCGATAAACGGGTCAAGTTCTTCGATGACAAAGACTTCTTCAACACTCTTTGCGAAATCCGATATAAGTTTTTCGGGAAGCGGATTTACAAGACCGAGTTTTAAAACCGATACCGTATCACCGAAAACTTCTTTGACGTACTGATAGCATGTGCCCGAAGTGATAATACCGATTTTCGGGTTTGTCCCTCTTTCGATTCTGTTAAATTCGGAGCCCTCCGAAACTTCCCGCAAAGCGTCGGTTCTTTCTTCGACTATGGGGTGTCGCTTTATTGCGTTGGCGGGCGCCATGATAAATTTCTGAGGATTTTTCGAATATTTCTTTATTTCTACGTTTTCTCTTTCGCAAAGTTCAACGGCACACTGCGAATGAGCGATTCTCGTGCACATTCTGAGCAAAACGGGGGTGTCGTATTCTTCCGAAAGGCGGAAAGCGGCTTTTGCGAATTCTTTTGCTTCGACAGAGTCCGACGGTTCAAGCATAGGTACTTTTGCGGCTCTTGCGTAATGACGGGAATCCTGTTCGTTCTGTGACGAATGCATTCCGGGATCGTCCGCAACGCAAATTACCATACCGCCGTTGACTCCCGTGTAGGAAAGCGTAAACAGCGGGTCGGCCGCAACGTTCAGACCGACGTGCTTCATGCAACATGCGCTTCTCGCACCTGTCAAAGAAGCTCCGAAGGCAACTTCCGTCGCCACTTTTTCGTTGGGCGCCCATTCGCAGTAAATTTCATCGTATTTTGCGGCATATTCGGTTATTTCGGTCGAAGGGGTACCGGGATAGCTTGATACGACGGAACATCCCGCCTCGTAAAGCCCCCTTGCTACCGCCTCGTTTCCGAGCATCATTTTTTTCATATTTTTCCTCCGTCTGTATGATTTTGCATTTATTTTATTTCTTCAAGTGACTTGTCGGCGGTTACGGTGATTTCTTTGCCGTAACCCGCAAACATCTCATCTACATTGTCGGGAACGCTGTTTTGCGTCAAAAGGCTGACAATCGGGACTATAACGATTCCTCCGAGCATTGCGAAAACACCCGATACGAGAGAATTTTTGAATATGAAGGAGAAAACGCCCGATACGTCGAAAACGTTAAGAGAAACAAGGAGTTGGGTTACCATCATTCCGATGCCGAACACAAAAGATGCCCATACCGACGCACGGCTTGTCTTTTTCCAGTACAGCCCGTATAAGAACGGAGCGAGAAACGCACCTGCAAGCGCTCCCCAGGATATTCCCATCATTTGAGCTATGAAAACGAATTCCGACCATACCGAATCTTTGAGTATTGCGATTACGGCGGATAAAATTATGAAGAATACGATGAAAGCCTTGAGAAGAAACAGTTTTTTCTTTTCGGAAACTTTCTTTTTCATTGCGGGAATAATGAGGTCGAGAGCGAGAGTTGATGATGAGGTCAGAACGAGAGATGACAGCGTTGACATCGAAGCCGACAGAACGAGGACTATCACTATTGCGATAATAGTGGGTGAGAGGGACGAGAGCATAGTGGGTATAATGCTGTCAAAGCCGTTTTTCGCAACTTGTTCGGGAGTGACGAAAAGCCTGCCGAAGCCTCCGAGAAAATAACATCCGCCCGCGACGATTATTGCAAAGAAAGTCGAGATAATCGTTCCTTTGCGTATAGCGTTTTCGTTTGATATCGAATAGAATTTACCTATCATTTGAGGAAGTCCCCAAGTACCGAGAGATGTGAGAAGGACTACCGAAAGAAGTGACAGCGGGTCGGGACCGAGCATTGAACTGTATTGCCATCCGCCGTTTTCGGAGGTTGCCAGAGCTTCAATCGAAGCCGTAAGCCCGCCTTTTTGCGCAAGGACCGCCGCAACCACGCATACGATTCCGACAAGCATAATAATGCCCTGAATGAAGTCGTTTACGGCGGTTGCCATGTAACCGCCGAAGATTACGTAAAGCCCGGTTAAAGCCGCCATTGCCGCAATGCATACCCAATACGGAATGTCAAATGCGATTCCGAACAGACTTGAAAGACCGTTGTAGAGGGATGCCGTATACGGAATCAGAAAGATAAATACGATAATCGATGCCGTTGCCGTAAGAGCCCTTGACGAAAAACGCTTTCCGAAAAAGTCGGGCATTGTTTTCGATGAGAGCTGTTGAGTCATAATTCGGGTTCTTCTTCCGAGAATATTCCACGCGAGAAGCGAGCCTATGAAAGCGTTTCCGAGTCCTATCCACGTTGAGGCGATACCGAAATTCCAGCCGAACTGACCGGCGTAACCGACGAAAATAACGGCTGAAAAATAGGAAGTTCCGAAGGCAAACGCCGTAAGCCAAGGGCCGACCGCACGTCCGCCCAAAACGAATCCGTCAACATCGGTGGCGTGGCGTCTGCAGTAAATTCCGACTCCTATCATAAGAGCGAAAAAGCAAAAAATCAGTGAAAAAGTTAATATTTCGGTAAGCATAGCCGTCTCCTTATCCCATTATCTGAGCTTCGACAAGTCTGACTCCGCAATAAGTTTCGCGAAGTTTCGGTTTTTCTATTTTTCCCGTAGGATTTCTCGGGATTGTCGCAAAAATAATTTTTTTCGGCCGTTTGTATCTCGGAAGTCCTTTGCAAAAATCGTTTATTTCTTCTTCGGTACATTCAAAGCCGTCTTTGATTTCGATAATTGCCGCCGCAATTTCTCCGAGCCTCTTATCGGGAAGCCCGATGACGGCGGCGTCTTTGATTTTTTCGTTGGCACGCAGAAAATCCTCTATCTGAACCGGATAAAGATTTTCTCCGCCGCTTATTATAACGTCTTTTTTGCGGTCGACAAGATATATAAATCCGTCGGAGTCTTCTTTGGCCATATCTCCCGTAAGAAGCCAGCCGTCTTTAAGTATCTCGTTTGTTGCCTGCTCGTTTTTATAGTAGCATTTCATTACACCGTCGCCTTTTACGGCAAGCTCTCCGACGTTTCCCGGTTTGACCGGCACACCGTTTTCGTCGACTATTTCGGTTTCCCAGCCGAAGCCGGCTTTGCCGATAGCTCCGACTTTTTCGACGTTTTCAACACCGAGATGAACGCATCCGGGACCTATCGACTCGGAAAGGCCGTAATTCGTGTCGTACTCGTGAAGCGGAAAAACGCTTTTCCATCTTTTTATAAGGGACGGCGGAACGGGTTGTGCTCCGACATGCATAAGTCTCCACTGCGAAAGCCTGTAATCTTCGAGTTTGAGTTCACCACGCTCCAGAGTATCGAGAATATCCTGAACCCATGGTACGAGAAGCCACACTATCGTCGCTTTTTCCTGAGATACGGTTTGAAGAACCCATTCGGGAGATACGCCTCTCAAAAGAACGGCTTTTCCGCCTGTCAGAAGCGAGCCGAACCAATGCATTTTCGCACCCGTGTGATAGAGCGGGGGAATACAGAGGAATACGTCGTCTTTTGTTTGACCGTGATGCTCTTTTTCGGTGTAGCAGGAAGCGACAAGCGCACGGTGACGGTGAAGAATCGCTTTCGGGAATCCCGTCGTGCCCGACGAGAAATATATTGCTCCGTCATCCTCGTCGCTTATAAATACGGGAGGCGGAGTTGTCGAGCAGTATTGAGTTATGACACCGTAATTCGATGCGAAAGAAGGGGTATCATCGAGGTCACCGACGAAGAAGAAATCTTTGACTTTAAGTTCACCCTTAACATCGTTTATTCTATCGGTAAATTCAGGACCGAAAACAAGCATATCGACATCGGCAAGCTCAAGGCAGTATTTTATTTCTTCCGCCGAATATCTGAAATTCATCGGAACGGCAACGGCACCGGTTTTGAGAATACCGAAATAAATCGGAAGCCATTCTATGCAGTTCATGAGCAGAATTGCGATTTTATTGCCTTTTTTGGCGTCTCTTGTCAACAGTAAATTCGCAAATCTGTTAGCCTTAACGTCGAATTCTTTCCATGTTATCTCACGTCTGTATTTTTTCGATTCGAAAGAAGTTTCGATAAGGCTGAACTCCTGCCATGTCGTCTGTTTCGACGGTTGATTTGCGGGATTTACTTCGACAAGAGCCGAATCGTTCGGGTAAATTTTCGCATTTTTTTCGAGAAAATCTGTGATGGGCATTTTTCTTTTCCTTTTCATGTGATGAGATATACGACTTGCCGAAAAAACAAAAATCCTCTGTACAAATCGTACAGAGGGCGACTTTTTAATCGCGGTACCACCTCATTTTACGGCATTTTCACAAATACCGCCTCAACGGGCACTATCATGCCCTACCTTTTTTACGGTCGGATTCCGTCACCGCTTTGGCTCCTTTCGGTGCGTTTACGGTGCAGCTCGCAAAGTGTATTCGTATAGCGGTTCCGACTGTCTCGCATCTCACGACAGCTTTCTGAACGGTTTCCGTTATCTTACTTGGCTTCGGTCACGGCTTTATAAATATTATGATGGGATTATATCACTTTTTTCGTGTGTTGTCAATACAATTTAAAAAACCCGTTATTAATAAAATTAATTACCGAACCTTGAATGAGAGCGCAATGCGTGGTAAAATAGATAAAAAATTAAATTCGGAGAGAATCATGAAGCCCCTTTTTTTAAATCCTTTTCTGAAAAGCGCCGTGTGGGGCGGCGAAAGACTTATCGGCGAATACGGTTTCGATTTCAAGGCGCCTCTGGCGGAGGCGTGGCTTTTGTCGTGCTTTGACGGGGCGAGGTGTTTTGTCGGTGACAAATCGCTGTCGGATTCGACGGCGGGAGAGCTTTCAAACGTTATAGTTAAATTAATCGACGCAAAGGAAAAACTTTCGTTGCAAGTGCATCCCGATGACGGTGACGGCAACGGAAAAAACGAAGCATGGTATATAATCGACTGCAAAGAAAACTCCGAAATCATACTCGGTTTTTCAAGGGATACGTCGAGAGAAGAAGTCGGAAATTTTATAAAAGCGGGAGAGATCGATAAAATATTGCAAAAAGTTCCCGTCGTACCCGGTGATATAGTGCAAGTCGATGCCAAAACGGTACATTCCGTAGGTGACGGAATATTGCTTTGCGAAGTTCAGCAGCGCTCCGACACAACGTACAGAGTTTACGATTACAACAGGAGAGATTCAAACGGGAATTTAAGGGAGCTTCACGTCGAAAAAGCTCTTGATGTTATGAACTATTCGAAAACCGATGTTAAAAAACGGCATTTCGACGGCTTTATCACCGCATTCCCCGAAAACGAATACTTTGAATCTTCTGTCGTAAATCTTTCCGTGCCATATATAATAAAAAATGAAGAAAAGAGCACGTTTGCGGTTATCGTCAAAGGGAGCGCTTCTCTTTCGTCGGACGGCGAAACTTACCTTTGCGGAGCGGGGACGGGGTTTATCGTTCCGAAAGGATGCCGTGCCGTTATAACGGGAGGTGCGACCGCCGTCGTGACAACGGCAAAACGGTGATTTTTATCAGTTGTATAACGCCGAAATTTCACCGACGGTTTTAACCATTTCATCGACGACTGACTGCGGTGAAACGATTTTAAGTTCTTTTCCGAACCCCCTTTCCCGGCCGAAAAATCTCGGAGAAATTTGCACCGAAGCTTTCACGGTGAGCAAATCCCCTTTTTTTATGACGGTTATATCTTTTCCGAAGCGGTCGATAAGAGCGCCGACGATTTTCTCACGGCATTCGAAACCGACGGTAACCGTTTCGCCCGAAAACATATCGAAAACGCCGGTTGAATACATATCGGTGTCCGACTTTTTAAAGTCCTCTTCCCCTTCACGGGGATTTTCCGTCAGAGTGACGTTTTCCATTTTGTCGACCCTGTAATGCCTCATTTCGCCTGCTGCGGAATCGTAAGCGGCAAGATAATAGTTTTCGTCGTTCCATATTAGGAGCCACGGACTCACAACATATTTTTCTCCGTTTCGGCGGAGAACTTTTTCTTTTTTATAATTCCAGTTGAAATATCCGAATTCTATTTGCCGATTTTCGTTTATGGCGTTGTGAATAACGTCGGTCGTGTTGTATATTGTCCTGTTCATCGTTTTAACTCGGTCATAGATATGGACTTGCCTTGTGAGTTTTGCCCTGCTGTACCTGTCGCAAAGTTTACCGAGCTTTTCGATAAGGGAACGGCTTCTTGCGGAAGAAATAAATCTTGACGATTGAACGGCATCCGCAAGTACTTTGAGTTCCGCGATTTCAAAATCACGGTTTCCGACGAATACACCGCCCGACGGTCCTTTCACGGTTATTATATCCATACCGTAGGTTTCAAGCGCATCGAGGTCCTCGTAAATACTTTTTCTTTCCGCCTCTATACCGTAGGCGGAAAGCCTCCTTATAATTTCTTTTACGCTCATCGGATGATTTTCATCCGTGTTTTCGAGAAGAATATCCCGTATCCTCAACAGTTTCAGTTTTTGATTCGGTCGGCGTGACATAGTTAACCTCCGTGTACATAATTTTACATAGTTTAAACAGGCGTCGGCGGCATCTCGGACGCTCCTTGCGTTGCTTATTGTACGAAATATCGGACTGTCGATAAATACAGTATAGCAAAAAAACGGAGAAAAAGCAACTTTGATACGATTGTTTTTTTAAAACAGAGCGAACATGTACGGTTTATCGGACTCGTCTTTTTGCATAATGATATTGTAAAAAACATTTTTTGCAAAAGGAGACGGAAAAAATGGAAAAAATTTCGGGAGCTGTATTTTATATCGGAGGATTTTTCGCCGTAAGCGGAGCGTTATACGGTGCAATATCGCTTCTCGGCGCAATATGTTCATTTTGCGGCTTTTGAAAAAACCCGCAAACAAAAGCCGCAAAACGGCTTGACAATCGGGATTTTTTATAATATACTGAAAGCGAAAGCAGACCAGACTGCCGCGTGCCATGTTGCCGAAAGGTATTATTGCGAGGAAAGTCCGGGCTTCACAGGGCAGGATAACGGATAACGTCCGCCGGAGGCGACTCCCGGGAAAGTGCAACAGAAATAAACCGC
>CAYXMB010000028.1:0-11869 GCA_964466085.1 uncultured Ruminococcus sp. | reverse complement strand
GGTGCATCTTATCTTTGCCGGCCCTGTTTCGATTTCGTCGGAGCTTGCCACAGGGAGTTTAAGCTTTTCGTCGGAGAATTTCGGCAAAACCGTGAATACCCCGAATACGCCGACTTTCGTGTTGCATTTAAGAGTTCCGATTTTATTTTCCGAAAAAGTCCCTTTAAGCTCTCCGGGCACTCCGCATTCGCCTGGCTTTATCCCGCTTATCGCGACGTCGGTGACGTATCCGCCGGTTATTTTTGCTTTTTCGTCACCGTCGCATATGCTGTGACCGAGACCGCCGAACTCACCTGTTTTCGGTATGATATAAGTTACGGTACCGATCCCCGCCGCAGAATCTTTTATCCACATGCCCGTTTTGTATTTCCCGTCGTCGCTTGAAATAACGGGTGTGACACTAACCGACATGATTTTCCCGTTTCGCATGAAATCTATTGCTATCGGCATGCCTTTGCAGTTTTCGATTTTATTTATAAACTCTTCGGCTCTTTTAACGGCTCCTCCGTTTATTGCGGTTATGAAATCGTTTTCCCGAAGTCCCGCACTGTATGCGGGACTTTTGTCGGCCGATGCCGTTTCGACTTTTGAAAAACCGATTACGGTAAGCCCTCCGGTGAAAAATCTTACCCCGAACGCCTGACCTCCGACTATAAGTTCTTCTTTTTCGAAATTCGGCGCTTCATTATTAAATCCGATATCCGCAGCGGATACCGTGCTTATCGCAAACTGAATCAAAAGTACTGCCGACAGGACTTTTGAAGCTAATTTTTTAATTGTGGATTTTCTCACTTTCGCATCTCCTTCTCTCGCATGTTTTTAATTTGCGCAAAGTCGAAGCCGATATGAGTAACAAATCTTTCGACAACGTCAATTTTTTGGCACTTTGTTTATATTATATATTGTAATTATCGGTGATTTGTGATAAAATATATAGTAAACCATATTACAATAGAAATACTGTACATTTTCGGAGGTGCTTTAAATGCCCGAATGGATAAACGATTTAAGCAACGTCATAACGAAAACGTTCTCGTCGTTTTCATACGTTGATTTGGTGGATATTATCTGCGTTGCCTTTCTTTTGTATCTTGCTTATAAGTTTGTAAGAAACAGGCGTGCGGGAAAACTTGCGGTAGGTGTTTGCCTGTTCATGGCGGCGCTTATCATTGCCGAAATCATTGAGCTTCGTGCGGTGCAGTTTATTTTCAAAAACATTTTCCAAGTCGGAGTTATAATGATTGTCATAGTCTTTCAACCCGAACTTCGTTCACTTCTCGAAAAAATCGGCGGTGAGTCCATTAAAGGAATAAAGAGCATCGGTGAGTCGAAAGAAAACGACGAAATCGTCGCAACGATAAATACGGTCGTTGCGGCGGCAGAGGATATGTCGAATTCCAAAACGGGCGCACTTATCGTTTTCGAAAAATCGACGAGACTCGGTGAGTACGCATCGACGGGAACGGTTATAAATTCCGATGTCACCTCACTTCTTTTGAAAAATATTTTCTTTAACAAAGCTCCGCTCCACGACGGTGCCGTCATAATAAGAAGCAACAGAATTTATGCGGCGGCGTGCGTTTTGCCTTTGTCGTCGCAAAGCGATTTAAGTCGTGAACTCGGCACACGTCACAGAGCCGCCGTCGGAATAACGGAAAACAGCGATGCCATAGCTCTTGTCGTATCGGAAGAAACGGGAATGATCTCCGTTGCATACGAGGGAAATCTTACAACGGGACTTAATACGGTAACTTTGAAAGAAAAACTTCACGAATATCTGATAGTTCACAGCGTTACCGATATTATCAAAGCCAAAAACAGATTATCCAAAAATAAAAACATAGCTTCGAAGAGGAAAAAGAATGAAAATGCCGAATAATTCAAATCAAATAAACGAAGCGGTCGAAAGCGGTGCGGAAAACGCCGTTCTCCGAAAAAAGAAAAAGAGGGAATTCGATTTAATACCCAAAATCGTTTGCTTTCTGATTGCCGTTGCGATTTGGTTTTATGTTATGCAAGTCGACAGCGACGATTACACGGAAGTTTTTTCCGGAGTCGACGTTGCATTAACGAATACATCCGTTATCGAAAACGAAAGAGGACTTTTTGTTTACAGCGGTTACGGTTTTTCGGTCGACGTAACGGTCAGCGGCAAAAAAAGCACAATAAATAAAGTTTCCGCAGAAGACATCAAAGTAACGGCCGACTTGTCGGAGATAACCGAAGCCGGTGAGCACAGAATTCCGATTAATATATCGCTTCCGACGGGACTCTCGCTTGAAGAAACCGATTACAACGATATTACGGTTTACGTCGATGAAAAAGGCTCTCAGGCGTTTAAAATCACCGCAAAGGCAATAGGTGCGAATTACAGCAGTCAGTTCGAATACGGAGAGCTTGTTTCGGAATACGATACGGTAATAGTCACCGGGCCGAAAAACGTAATCGAAACAATCGATTACGCCGTTGCCGAAGCCGATTTCACCTCACTCGGCATAATCGACGAGACAACCTCGTCGGTAAGGTCGCTTTCGTTGATTGACAAAGACGGAAACACAGTGCAGAACCCGTATCTTAAACTTTCGAGAAGCGAGGTTAAGGTGACTCTCCCGGTTTACCTCGAAAAAGAAGTGCCCTTGACCGTTTCTTATCTATACGGCTACTACAACGAGAAAAACGTTAATATCACATTCACTCCGCCTAAAGTCACCGTAAAAGGAGATCCCGCCGAAATTTCGCACGTGGAATCGATTACTGTGGCGCAAATCGACGAAAAGGCGATTTCCGGAGATATTACGGCGGTGTATACGCTTGAAGATACCGATTATTACACGATAACCGGCGAAAAAGACGTAAGCCTTGAAATAAAGCACGTCGGGACAGTTCCGAAAACTTATTCCGTTGAAAACGTTACCGTTTCGGCGGGGAAAAATTCATACGAAATTTTGGACGAAAGCATCGACGTAACGCTCAGAGGCTCTGCGATTGCGCTTTCCAATATCGAAGCCGACGATATTATTCTTAGCGTCGATATATCGGAATATTCAAAAGACTATTCGGGAACGGTTAAAGCACCGGCTACCGTAAGCGTCAGAGCGGATAATTCAAGCGGCGTTTACGAAATCGGCACGTACTCCGTGCAAATCAAGGTGAACTGACGCATATGACATCGGAATACGTAAATATTATCGTTGAAAATATAAAACTCCCGATTACCTCAACCGACGGCGATGCGATAAAAGAAGCCGAAAGACGGATTTCGGCTTTGAAAAGTTTCGGAAATTCCGACTCTTTCGGGATATACAAAAGATCGGTTGATGCGAGAAAAAAGAACAATATAACCCTCGTTTATTCTGTTACGGCGAGAGTCGGAGTGCCGAAAAAATTCGACAGCCGAGCGCTTTTTAAGTGCGGAATAAAACTTTGCACCGATGAAAAGCCTCACTTTACGCGCGGAAGGGCGAAAGCGGAGGAACGTCCCGTTGTAATCGGATTCGGTCCTGCGGGGATGTTTGCCGCTTTGTACCTTGCGAAATACGGTTACAAACCGCTTGTCCTCGAAAGGGGAGACTGTGTCGACGCCAGAGTTAAAGCCGTATCGGAATTCGAAAAAAACGGAATTTTGAACACGGAGTCGAATATTCAGTTCGGCGCAGGCGGTGCGGGTACTTTTTCCGACGGCAAGCTCACGACCAGAATAAATGACCCTTACGTTCACGCCGTTCTCGAAACGTTGCATTCAATGGGTGCACCGAACGACGTTTTGACAAGAGCAAAACCTCATATCGGAACGGATATCCTAAGAAACGTCGTGAAATCGTTTCACGACGAAATCGCAAAATACGGCGGTGAGATAAGATACCGAACGAAAGTCGACGAAGTCGGCGAGGGGTACGTGACAGCGGAAGGTGTAAAAATTCCGACATGCGCCGCCGTTGTCGCAACGGGGCACAGTGCGAGAGATTTTTACAAGTCGCTTATCGATTACGGCTATTCCGTTGAGTGCAAGCCTTTTTCGGTCGGAGTGAGAGTCGAACATTTGCAAAGAGATATCGATATTGCGATGTACGGGAGCGAGGAGCTTTATGAAAAACTCGGCCACGCCGAATATGCCCTGTCGCACAGAAAAGCCGGCGGGGGAGTTTACACGTTTTGCATGTGTCCCGGCGGAAAAGTCGTCGCAGCATCAAGCGAGACGGGCGGTGTCGTAACTAACGGAATGAGTTGTTACGCACGTGACGGCGCTAACGCAAATGCCGCCGTTGCCGTTTCGGTTTTTCCCGAAGACTTCGGCAAAAATCCTATGGGTGCAATGGAATTTCAGCGTAATTTAGAAAGAAACGCTTTCAGGGCGGGAGGCGGAGATTATAAAGCTCCCGCACAGCTTCTCGGAGATTTTTATGCCGACAAAACGGGAAATTTGAAAAGCCGTATTTCTCCGTCGTACAGAGACGGTGCGGTGAAAGCCTGTAACTTAAATACCGTTCTCCCGAATTTCGTATCATCAATGCTTAAAGAAGGCTTTTTCGAATTCGGCAAAAAAATAAAAGGCTATAATGCGCCGGACGTGCCGATAACGGGAGTCGAAACGAGGACTTCCGCACCGATTAGAATATTGAGAGGCGAAAACTTCGAGGCTTTAGGTAAAAAAGGTGTCTACCCGTGTGGGGAAGGTGCCGGATATGCGGGCGGCATTGTAAGTGCCGCTGTCGACGGAATAAGAGTTGCGGGAGCGGTTATCGAAAAGTTCGCACCCGTATCCGACTGAAACACACAAATGATTTTCAAAGAGGGAAGATATGAAACAAAAGGCGACCGTAGTCGAAAAGTCGGATAACGTGACCGTAGTACGTGTCAGCCGTAAAACGATGTGCGACGGATGCGGCAGAGACTCATGTTCGGGTGAGTGCACCGCATTTAAACTGTTCGGCAAGGGCAGTGAGTTCGAAGCACGTGCCGAAAATCCAGTAGGTGCCGAAGTCGGCGATACGGTTACTGTCGAAACGCCCGATTTTACGGTTAACATATCGGCCTTTCTCGTGTTTATCGTGCCGATAGCGATAGCTTTTTTAACGTATTTTATCGCGAGATTTTTCGTCGGGGAGCAAGTCGGCGTTTTGCTTGCTTTTTCGTCCCTCGTTTTGTATTTTGCACTTCTGTCGTTTATCGAAAAGCGAAAAAAAGATTTAAAACCGAAACTCAAAATCACGGAGATTGTCGGAAGTGATGAAAATAAAGATTGTAAGGAATTACCGTAATGCTTGATTATTTTAAAAGGAATTGGACGTCGGTTTCAAACTCAACGGATGCGAAATGCGACGGGCGGGTTGCCGAGATTTGCGAAAAACTGAATCTTTCCGAAATCTCGGCCGGACTGCTTATAAATCGGGGATATACCGACTGTGACAAAGTCAAAATTTTCGTTGAAAAGCGAAGCGAGATGCTTCACGACCCTTTTTTGATGAAAGATATCGAAAAGGGAGCATTGAAGCTTATCGATGCCGTAAAAGCCAAGAAGAAAATAGTAATTTACGGTGACTATGACGTCGACGGCGTCACGTCGGTCAGCATTCTTTACCTGTATCTTAAAAAACTCGGAGCCGATATTTCATATTACATTCCGAGCAGGATCGGAGAGGGTTACGGAATGAGTATTGCCGCTATCGATAAACTGTACAACGAAGGGGCAAATCTTATTATAACCGTCGATACGGGCATTACGGCAATCGAGGAAGCCCTTTACGCCGAAAAACTCGGCATTGAGCTTATAATAACCGATCACCACGAATGTCATGACGAAATACCGAAAGCGTGTGCCGTTATAAATCCGAGACAGGAGAATTGCGCTTATCCGTTTAAAGAGCTTGCGGGTGTCGGCGTCGTTTTCAAACTTATATGCGCCGTTGAAAAATGTTTAAATCCCGGTGTCGGCATGCGGGAGTGCGTCGGAAAAGTATCCCTTGAGTATGCCGATCTTGTTGCTGTGGGAACGGTTGCCGACGTTATGCCGCTCATGGACGAAAACAGGCTTATCGTGAGCTACGGTCTCAGACTTATCGAAAAAAAGCCCCGACTTGCGATAAAAGAACTTTTGTCCGCCGTAAACGCCGAAGGAGCAAAATCTGCCGGTAAAAAGAAAATTACGTCGGGTGTTATCGGGTATACGATAGCTCCGAGAATCAATGCGGCGGGAAGAATCAGAAACGCTTCCATTGCGGTCGATCTTTTCCTTGCGGAAAGCGAAACGGAAGCGGCACGCCTTGCAAACGAACTTTGCGAAATAAACAGAGAGCGTCAGGCGGAGGAAAACAAGATAATCGAAGAAGCTTACGAAAAAATAGAGCGCGAGCATGATTTCGAAAACGATAAGGTTATAGTCCTCTCCGACGAAAAATGGCATCACGGCGTAATAGGAATCGTCGCATCACGCATAACCGAAAAATACAAGTGCCCGTCAATACTCATTTCATTTGAAGGAGGCGAGGGCGGCATCGGTCCCTGCGATTTCGGAAAAGGTTCCGGAAGAAGCGTCAAAGGGATGAATTTGGTAGATGCGCTTTCCCACTGTTCCGACCTTCTCGTCAAATACGGAGGGCATGAACTTGCGGCGGGGCTTACGGTCACAAGAGAAAATCTTCCCGAATTCAAGCGCCGAATAAACGAATATGCGAGAAACTGCTTCCGTGACACCGACGGCGGAGATAAAGTCACGGCCGACATGGAGCTTGACGGTACGGATATCTCGATGACTCTCGCAAAAGAGCTTTATCTTTTCGAGCCTTTCGGAGTTTCGAACCCGCTTCCTTTGTTCCTCATGAGGGACGTTAACGTCGATTCCGTCGGAAACGTCGGAGGCGGAAAGCACGAGAGATTGCTTCTTTCGAAAGACAACAGGGCATTCGGGGCTATGTATTTCAGGCACTGTGTTTCCGAAACGGATATTTTCGAAAACGACAAAGTCGATATTTTATTCAATCTCGACGTGAACAATTACCAAAACAGGGAAAGTTTACAGCTTATTATCAAAGATATGACCCTTTCGGAAGAACAGCTTGAAAAGGAAATTTCGGAGCGACGTACTTATTCGGAAATCGCAGGCGGAACTTTCGACTTTTGCTCGGCAAGCGACGAATTTATAAAGGACAACGTTCCGACAAGGGAGGAGTTCGGTGCGGTGTACAATATTTTAAAGAGAGAACTTCGCTTTGAACACGGTACTTTGAGTATCAGAGCGCTTGCGAAGCTTCTTAAAAAAGCGGGGCACTCCTATACTTACGTTAAGCTCAAAATCATAATCAACGTATTCAGGGAGCTTAACCTTTTGTCGGTCGAAGAAACCGACGCCGAGAGGGAAATTTATAAATTCAAATATATTTTCGTTAAAAACAAAACGGAGCTCGATAAATCAAGCTTATATCGCAGAATCAAGCAGAATTTCGGAATTAAGGGTACGTAAAGCCTCTGCTTTCTGCACAAGGGGGATATGAAAATGGGTGAAATAAATATAAATACTCTTTTATCCGTGCTTAAAAACAGCGGAAAAAGATACGATATCGATAAAATCAACAGGGCTTTCGAATACGCCGCTCTCATGCACGAAGGGCAGTTTCGCAACAGCGGAGACCCGTATATCGTGCATCCGATAGCCGTTGCCGAAATCGTTGCGGCATTGGGGCTTGACACCGATTCGATTTGTGCGGCTTTTCTTCACGATACGGTTGAGGACTGCTCCGACAAAACGAGCCTTGAAGAAATATCGAAGCTTTTCGGAGAGGACGTTTCGATGCTTGTCGACGGGCTCACGAAGATGGATGATATCAATATCGTCGATAAGGAAGAAGCGCATATCGAGAACATAAGAAAAATGCTTCTCGCAATGTCGAAAGACATAAGAGTAATTTTCATAAAGCTTTGCGACAGGCTTCACAACATGAGAACGCTTGATGCGAAGCCCGAAGGTAAGAGAAGGACTACGGCGCTTGAAACGATGCATGTATATGCTCCTCTCGCTCACAGACTCGGTATGCAAAGAGTAAAGCAGGAGCTTGAAAACCTTGCGCTTGCGTATCTTGACCCGATAGGCTATAAGGAAGTCAGCGACCATATCGAAAGAAAATACGGTCAGAACATCGATTTCATCGACAACGTCAGAACTTATATCTCTGAAAAACTTGACGAATACAGCATAAATTACCACCTTGAGGGCAGAGTTAAAACGGTATACAGCATTTACCGCAAAATTTACAATCAAAACAAGAGCTTCGACGAAATTTACGACTTTTACGCATTGAGAATTATCGTCGACACGGAGCTTGAGTGCTATACCGCACTCGGCATAATTCACGAGCTTTTTAAGTCGGTGCCGGGTAGGTTCAAAGATTACATTTCAACGCCGAAGCCCAACATGTATCAGTCTTTGCACACGACCGTTATAGGACGTGACGGTATCCCTTTCGAAGTCCAGATAAGGACAAGGGAAATGCATCATATCGCCGAATACGGCGTTGCGGCGCATTGGAAATACAAATCGGGTGCGCAAAGCAAAGCGGAAATCGACGAAAAGCTTCAATGGATAGCGAAACTCGTCGACGTCGAGAACGAAACCATCGACCCCGACGATTTCATGCATGCGCTTAAAATCGATATATTTCATGACGAAACTTTCGTTTTCACGCCGAAGGGCGATGTTATCGCTTTGCCTCAGGGCTCAACCGTAATCGATTTCGCATATGCCATACACTCTCAAGTCGGCAACCGCATGGTAGGGGCTAAAATCAACGGAATGATAACTCCCATAGATAGGATACCTCAAAACGGGGAAATCGTCGAAATCATCACCTCTCAATCCTCAAAAGGGCCGAGCAGAGACTGGCTTAAGATAGTTAAGACGGGAGAGGCGAGAAATAAAATCCGCCAATGGTTCAAGCGTGAAAAACGTGACGAAAACATCGCACTCGGCAAGGCGGATATAGAAAAGGAAATAGCACGTTGCGGAAGAGGCGCAAGCGAAGCTCAAAAGGCGGAGATAATTGCCAACATCGCTCACCGTCTCGGCATGAAAGAGGCGGAGGACCTTTGCAACGCAGTAGGCTACGGCGGACTCGCAGTCAGCAAAATCGCAGCTAAAATCAAATCGGAATTCGAGCAGGTCGTAAAGCCCGCCGAAGAAGAAAAACCGATAACGGAAGCCGAACAGGTTGAGACGAAAACGCCGAAAAACATAAAATCCGATACGGGAATTATAATCGACGGCGAAAGCGGATATGCGGTTAAATTCGCAAAATGCTGTAATCCTCTGCCGGGTGATAATGTTATAGGCTTTATAACGAAAGGATACGGCGTTTCGATTCACAAAAGAGATTGCCCGAACGTTATATCGGGAATGCAGAAGGAAGAATTTTTCCAAAGGTGGATTAACGCATCGTGGGACCCCTCCGTTCTGAAACGGGACAAGGGACTTTACGAGGCGATAATTCAGATTATCGGCGACAACCGAATCGGACTGCTTGCAGATGTTTCGGCGGCGCTTGCGGATATGAAAGTTTCCATAATTTCAATCAATACGAAACGTTCGGGCGACGGAGATGCCATCCTCAATATGGGAATCGCATGTAAGGACACGGACCACTACAAATCAATTATTTCAAGACTCGGAAATATCGACGGTGTAATCAATATTTCAAGAGGCTTTAACAGATAGTATCGGAGAGAAAAATGATTGCTGTTTTACAGAGAGTCAGTCGTGCGAAAGTGACGGTTGACGGGGAAATAAAAGGTGAAATCGGAAAAGGTTTTATGATTCTTTTGGGCGTTGCGGGCGACGACTGTGAAGTCGATGCGGAGCTTCTTGCCGAAAAAATATCAAAGCTCAGAGTTTTTTGCGACGAGAACGGCAAAATGAATCTGTCGGTTAAAGATATCGGCGGAGATGTGCTTGTCGTACCTAATTTCACGTTGCTTGCGTCCTACAGGAAAGGCAACCGCCCCGACTTTTTCGGCGGAGCTTCTCCCGATGTCGCGAAAAAACTTTTCGACACTTTCGTTTCGCTTATGAAAGAGCGGGTTTTGAAAACGGAGCAGGGTGTTTTCGGTGCGGATATGAAAGTCGAACTTGTAAACGACGGTCCCGTAACGATTACAATGGACAGCAACGTCCTGAAAAGCCCCAAAAACGGCTTTTAAAGAGAGGATTTTATGAAACTGACAGTTATCGGCGAAATCGCCGAATTTTACGTACAGACTTTATGTCTTCTTTTCTTTCCCTGCTCAAAGTTCTCGACATCGGCGGAAAACAGCGAGGGTGAGCCCGAAATTCACGTAAAAAGCGTGAAAAGCAAAGAGGGCTTTGAAGCTTTCGTCGATATCGCACTTTGCGAAAGCGTTTATTCCGGTCATTGTATAACGGAAAGGGCATGTGATTTGTCAAACCCCGCAATGGCCGAAAAAATCACCGTCGGCAAAGCTTTTTTGCAAGCGGGATTCAAAGCTTGTAAGACGTCCCCGCCGTGGGGCGTTTTAACGGGGGTCAGACCGTCGAAGCTTGCCATGAAAAATTTGAATTCGGGAATGACTTTTTCGCAAAACGTCGATGCGCTTATATCCGATTTCGGACTTGAAAAGGAAAAAGCGGACCTTGCGGTTACGGTTGCCGAAGCCGAAAAAAGGCTTATTTTACCCGAATACTACGGGCAGTGCAGCGTTTATATCGCAATTCCTTTTTGCCCGTCTAGATGCGCTTATTGCTCCTTCGTTTCGTTCACGTCGGGAAAACTTCTTTCTCTTATACCCGAATATTTAACCGTTCTCGCAAAAGAAATCGCCGCAAAAGCCGCACTTATCGAAAAACTCGGCCTTAAGGTTACGACAATTTACATAGGCGGCGGAACTCCCACGATTTTGAATGAAAACCAGCTTGAGTTTCTTCTCGACAGCATATCTTCGTCGTTTGACGTCGGCTCCGTGCGTGAATTCACTCTTGAGGCGGGCAGACCCGATACGATTACGGAAGAAAAACTGAAAATCGCAAAAAAACACGGCGTTACGAGAATCAGCGTAAACGCACAAACTCTGAACGACGGAATTTTGAAATCGATAGGCAGAGCACATACATCCGACGATTTCCGCCGTGCATTCGATGCGGCACGTCGCTCCGGCATACGGTGCGTCAACGTCGACCTTATTGCCGGACTTCCCGGCGAGAGTGCGGAAAGCTTTAAATATTCCGTCGACGAAACAGCGAAACTCAATCCCGAAAACGTCACGGTTCACGCTTTTTCGGTAAAAAAATCGTCGGAGCTTAAAAAGGAAGGCGCCCGGAGTTATGCAAGCGATGCCGATGCGGCAAGGTACGGCGTTTCGTATTCTCAGAAAAAATTTGCCGAATGCGATTTCACGCCTTATTATCTTTACAGGCAAAAAAACACCGTTTGCAACCTCGAAAACGTCGGTTTTTCACATAAACATCACGAAGGACTGTATAATATTTTAATGATGGAGGAAATCCAATCCATTTTCGCCGTCGGCGCATCCGCCGTATCGAAACTCGTATATACGAACTCATGCGGTAAGGTTTTTATCGAAAGGATAGCCGAAAATAAATATCCTTTCGAATATTTGAACGAAAAAAATCCCGAAAACTTCGACATATCGTGCGAAAAGTACGGCGAAAGGGTATTTGATTTTTATAAAAAATATTTTAAGTAACCGCTCCGATTTGCGGTTGCAAACGAAAGGAGCGCACAATGATTACCATTGACGTAAATATAAATTCCGCAAAAAGCGCAAAAGACTACGTCGAATTTTGCGAAAACGAATTTGAAAAGATGCTGGCAGATGCCGTCGATACGGTTATATCCCCCGTTGCGCCGAA
>CAYXMB010000027.1:3982-11879 GCA_964466085.1 uncultured Ruminococcus sp. | reverse complement strand
ATCGGCGAATATTTCGTAAATACCCATTTCGCAAGTCATCACGGTGTTGTCGGTAGGAGTAAACACAACGTCGGCATCGGAGGTCGCAAGAGCTTGGGCCGCAAGCTTAATTTCATCGGAGGTAGAACCTGTTTTTTCGATATATTTTATTCCTTTTTTATCGAGATAGCTCTTTGCCGACGCTATAGGTACCGTCGACGAATCCTGGCCGACGTCGTAGAGCAGTCCGACGCATTTGCAATCGGGTTTATACTTAAAAATTATATCAAGCAAGGCATCCGTATTGAGATAATCGGAGGTTCCCGTTACATTTGAGCCGGGAGACGCCATACTGTCGACGAGATTTGCACCGACGGGATCCGATACCGCCGAAAAAACGACGGGTACGGAATTATCTTCGGTTGCCGCCTGCATTGCCATTGCAACCGGAGTTGCGATTCCGATCATCAAATCGACGTTTTCGGAAATGTAATCGGCTATGATCTGATTCATTACCGATGCGTCGGCGTTGCAATTTTCATATAAAATTTCAAACCTAACACCGTTTTCATCGCCTATTTCTTCAAGTCTTTGCTTTATGCTGTCGGCGATTTGATTAAGCGATGCGTCGTCGACGTAGTTGCAAATTCCTATTTTGAAGTCATACTCACCGTCGACATTACCGTTTTGCCCGGCACACGAAACAAGAGAAAGAACAAATACGAAGACAAGTAAAATCGATACGACTTTTTTCATAAAATTACCTCTTTTCAAGTTTTTTTGACGAAAGCGGGCCGAAAAAACAAAAATCCCGTCCCGACATTTCTGCCGGGACAGGAATAATCCTGCGGTGCCACCCTGCTTGACACTGAAAAGTGCCCTCTCACGCATACTTCATATGCCGATTTCTTTTACGGAAAATCACCCCGTCTTACATACTCGGATAAAAATCCTTTCCGCTCGCCCTCTGAAGTCCATTCAACGTGAAACGCTCTGCCGCTTCTCACCGCCTGCGACTCTCTTTGAGAGCAATTATCACGCCTACTCACTCTTCATCTTCGGTTTTTTATATTAAATCACAGTTTTTCCGCTTTGTCAATAGCTTTTTGAAAAATTATGCTTTTATCATGGGAATCACGGCAACGACGTCTCCGGCTCCCATTACGATTATCATATCATTTTCGCTCGCCGCTTCGTTAAGATATGCGGCAATATCGGTAAAGTCCTCGAAGCACGTCGCTTTTTTGCCGTTTTTGCGAAGCTCTTTTGCAAGTTGAGCAGACGAAACACCCATCGTGTCGGTTTCTCTTGCCGAATAGATTTTCGACAGGACTACTTCGGAACAGGAGTTGTGCGAGAGAACATCGACAAAATCGTCGAAAAGCATTTTCGTTCTGGTGAAAGTATGCGGTTGAAAAAGGCAAAAAACTTTATTGTAATTCATATCCGCCACAACTTTAAGCGTCGTTTCGATTTCAGTCGGATGATGAGCGTAGTCGCTGTATATTTCCGCTCCGCCGGCAGTTTTTCCGACGTATTCCATACGCCGTCCCGTGCCTTCGTATTCGGAAAGACCCTGAGCTATTTTTTCGGAATCAAGGCCGAGAACGTGTGAAGCCGCAAATGCCGCAAGAGCATCGCATACGCTGTGAAAGCCGAAAACTTTAAGCTCCACGTGAGATAAAAATTCTCCTTTACGGTAAACGTCGAATTTCCCTTTGCCGTTGTTGAATTCGATATTTTCGGCGGAATAATCGGCTTTTTCGCATTCTATTCCGAAGGTGACGATATGCCCTTCGTATCCCTCGACGGCGCGCATAACGTTGTCGTCGCACATGTTAACTACGGCAAACCCGTTCTTGCCCGTTTTTGCGGCGAACTTACCGTATGATTCTTCAATCTGCTCCATCGAATGAAAATAATCGACGTGATCAAGCTCAATATTGAGAATTACAGCAAGAGTCGGGTAGAAATCAAGAAACGAATCCATATATTCGCACGCTTCGAAAATAAAGTTCTTCTCTCCGCCGATTCTGTGACAGCTTCCGGTATCGTTCATGCTTGCTCCGCAATTTACCGTAGGGTCCTCGCCAGCCGTAACGAAAATTTTTTCAAGCATTGCCGTTGTGGTGCTTTTTCCGTGCATACCCGACACGCCGATGCTGTTTTTGTATCCGACCATCATATATCCGAGATAATCGGCTCTCGAAATACACGGAATTCCTTTTTCAAGTGCATACTTGTATTCCGGAGTATCGGCAGGTATTGCCACCGTATATATCACCGCATCGCATCCTTCGATATGAGATGCATCGTTTTCGTAATATACCGTTATCCCGCTGTTTTCAAGGTCTACCGTTGTCTTTGAACGGGTACGGTCGTATCCTTCGACATTGTGACCGCGAAGTTTGGATATATATGCGAGAGAACACATGCTGACTCCGCCTATTCCGACGAAAAACAGCTTTTTCGGGGTTGTTCCCATTATTTCTTTTATCTTTTCCGCTCCGAAATGCGTATTGGGTAATGCCAATCTGCTCACCGACCTCTGCTGATTATTTCAAGTACCCGTCGTATGATTTTCACGTTCTTACAGGCACTTGCCTAAAATTTATAAATTAATTATATAACAAAATTTCAATTTTTACAATACCGATTTTTCATATCTGAAAAATCAAAACAGCCCCGTTATTTTACCGCTGTCGTCAACGTCGATTTTTTCGGCGGCGGGTTCCTTCGGGAGTCCCGGCATCGTTAAAATATCTCCGGTCATAACGACTATAAAACCGGCACCCGACGACAACGTGACTTTTTTCACGGTAACCGTAAAGTTTTCGGGGGCTCCGTATTTCGTCGGATCATCCGAAAAGCTGTATTGCGTTTTGGCAATGCAAATCGGAAGTTTGCCGTATCCGAGTTCGGTCAGCTTTTTTATTTGCTTTGCCGCCGCAGGCGTTACCGCAATACCGCTTCCGCCGTACACTTTTTTGACAACGTCCTCTATTTTTTCTTCTATCGTAGAATCAAGGTCATAAGCGAATTTGAAATTCGGCTTTGCGCTGTCGCAAAGAGCCACGACTTCGCTTGCAAGAGAAACTCCGCCTGCACCGCCCTTTTCCCATACTTCCGAAAGAACGGCTTTAACTCCCACAGCACGGCACTCGCCCATCAGCAAAGCGATTTCTTCATCGCTGTCGGTCGGGAAACGGTTAACGGCTACGACGCACGGAAGTCCGTACACGTTTTTTATATTCGAAACGTGGCGAAGCAAGTTCGGCATACCCTTTTTCAATGCTTCGGGATTGCTTTTCGAAAGTTGCCTCTTGTCTTCTCCGCCGTGCATTTTCAGCGCTCTTACCGTTGCAACAACGACAACCGCATCCGGCACAAGTCCGGCCGTGCGGCATTTTATATCGAAAAATTTCTCCGCACCGAGATCTGCGCCGAATCCCGCTTCGGTAACGGCGTAATCCGAAACTTTCATCGCAAGCTTCGTTGCCAAAACGGAATTACAACCGTGAGCGATGTTGGCAAACGGCCCGCCGTGAACAAAAGCGGGGGTTCCTTCCAAAGTCTGCACGAGATTGGGTTTAACGGCATCTTTAAGCAAGGCCGCCATAGCGCCGACGGCTTTTAAATCGGATGCCGTCACGGGTTTTCCGTCATAGCTGTAAGCTACGGTTATTCTGCCGAGACGCTCCTTTAAATCCGAAAGCGACGACGCAAGACAAAAGACAGCCATAATCTCGCTTGCAACCGTAATTTGAAAACCGTCCTCTCTGGGGACACCGTTTGCGGCACCGCCAATTCCGTCGACTATATATCTAAGCTGTCGGTCGTTCATATCCACACAGCGTTTCAGCGTTACGGTGCGTGCATCTATATTCAATGAATTCCCTTGATGAATATGGTTGTCAAGCACTGCCGCAAGCAAATTATTTGCGGCACCTATCGCATGAAAATCCCCCGTGAAATGAAGGTTGATATCCTCCATAGGAACAACCTGCGCATATCCGCCTCCTGCAGCTCCTCCTTTGACGCCGAAAACGGGGCCGAGTGAAGGCTCACGAAGCGCAACGGCAACGTTTTTTCCGATTCTGGAAAGTCCGTCCGCAAGTCCTACGGTCGTTGTTGTCTTGCCCTCTCCGGCAGGCGTGGGCGTTATTGCGGTGACAAGAATAAGCTTACCGTCCTTTTTATCGGATAAATTAACTTCGGATAAATCGACTTTCGCCTTGTATTTTCCGTAAAGCTCTATCTGATCCCCTTCCAAACCGATTTTCTTTGCGATTTCGGTTATCGGTTGCATTTTGTGATTTTGAGCAATTTCGATATCGGATAAATGCGCCATTTCAACCTCTTTAAATAAAGCCGTGTCATCGCACGGCATAATCGGAATATTTAACTTACCGCAAACTCACGGGCAATTTGCGATACTTAAATTAAGCTCTCGACAAAACGGTGTCGCAAAATGTTCCGCAACATCACTTGCCTCACGCAAACATTATTTCAAAAAATCGATTTGTCTTCGGACAAATCGATTTTCGTTGGTGCCGGTGGTGGGACTCGAACCCACACGATGTCGCCATCAACGGATTTTGAGTCCGTCACGTCTGCCAATTCCATCACACCGGCGCAGTTTGTAATTTACCGCAAAGCAAAACGCTTGCTTACAAGGCTTACCGTACTTAGTATACCATAAATAATATCACATTTCAAGGGCTAAATCGGAAAAAGCTGATTTTTTCGAAAAAAACACAATCTTTGCGGTAAATCGGCGAAATTTTCCGCCGATTTACCGCATTAAAACCAAAATCACTCTTTACTCTCGGTCTCACACATGAACGATACCGTACCGTCAGCCGAAACGTTACATAAAAGACGTGAGTGCGGCGGATATTTTTTCGATAAAACGACATCCGCAAGTGCGTTTTCGATATGTGTCACAATCGCTCTTTTAACCGAACGTGCCCCGTAATCTTCTTCAAAATAATTCCCGACTATATTTTCGGCGGTGTTCTCACCGAACGAAACACCGTACGAGGTGTTTTTCATCCGTTTCGAAAGGGTCGAAAGATGTTTTTTTGCGATTTTCACGGCGCTGTCGAAAGTTATCTTTTTGAAAATCACCGTTTCGTCTATTCGATTGAGAAATTCGGGTGAAAAATAACCTTTGAGCGCTTTTTTTATCTCTTTTTCGGCATCACCGTCGCCCATATCCCCATCGGAAAATCCGGCTTTCGACTTTGATATAAGTTTATCGGCGCCGATGTTTGACGTCATGATTATTACCGTATTTCTGAAATCGACTTCTCTTCCCGACGAATCGCAAAGTCTTCCCTCATCCATTATTTGCAACAGCAAATTCAGCACGTCACGGTGGGCTTTTTCGGCTTCGTCAAATACGACTATGCTGTAAGGGTTTCGCCTCACAGCCTCCGTGAGCTCACCCCCTTCTTCGTATCCGACGTATCCCGGAGGAGAGCCGATAAGCTTCGATACACTGTGCTTTTCGGAATACTCCGACATATCAAGCCTGACTACTTTCGACGGGTCATTGAAAACGGCTTTCGCAAGCTGTCTTGTAAGCTCTGTTTTACCGACTCCCGACGAGCCGAGAAAAATCATACTCGCTATCGGCCTATCGGGGTCGCAAAGTCCCGCCCTGCCTCTTTTTACGGCTCTCGCTGCGGCACGCACGGCATCATCCTGACCTACAATATTTTCAAGAATTATTTCTTCAAGTCTCGACAAATCCTCTTTTTCTCCGCACTCCGATATCGGAATTCCCGTCCACTGACTTACGACGAACGCAATTTCCTCAGCCGTCACGCAAGGGCATTTTATGCATTCGTCTTTAACGTCGGTTTCGGCTTCACCGCCGTCCCCGTCAAGCAAAAGCCTCTCCGCATTCAGCATTTCGGATGCCGTACCGTAATCCCCGGATAATATAGCCTCTTTTTTCTCGAACGAAAATGCATTGATTTTGCTTTCGACGTCAGGATTTTTTGAGGGTGTGTCGAATTTTCTCATTTTCACTCTTGACGCTGCCTCGTCGATTAAATCAATCGCCTTATCGGGTAAGCGCCTCTCCTTAATATACCTGACCGAGAGTTCGACCGCAAAATCTATCGCCTCATCCGTTATTATAAGTCCGTGATGGGCTTCGTAAGCACCGCAAATCCCCCGCAATATCCGTTTTGATTCTTCGGGTGTCGGCTCGCTCACCGTTACGGGCTGAAATCTTCTTTCAAGTGCCGCATCTTTTTCGATATGCTTTCGGTATTCGTCGACTGTCGTCGCACCGATAATTTGCATGTCTCCCCTTGACAGCGAGGGCTTTATGATATTTGCGGCATCAACCGCCCCTTCGGCGGCGCCCGCTCCGACTATCGTGTGAATCTCATCGACAAAAAGAATTATGTCGCGGTTCTTGGAAACCTCGTCCATTACGCCCTTCAATCTTTCTTCAAATTCACCCCTGTATTTCGCGCCGGCAATCATAAGAGTGACATCAAGTGCGACAATCCGCTTTGATTTCAGGGTATCGGGGACCTTTCCTTTGCTTATAAGGGTTGCAAGACCTTCGACAATTGCCGTTTTTCCGACTCCGGGCTCTCCTATAAGGCAAGGATTGTTCTTGGTTCTTCTTGACAGTATCTGCATTACACGTTCAATCTCACGCTCACGCCCTATCAAAGGGTCCCTCATTTCGCTTTGTGCCGCCGCAACAAGGTCTTTTCCGTATCGCATGAGCATAGGCGCCTTAATCTCACTTTTGCCGTTTGACGCCCGAATTCCTCCGTCGGAGACGACGAAAGGCGAAAGTTCGGATTTTATCGAATTTATATTTTTCCCTGCCGTAGAAATTATATGCGATGCAATGCAATCCGGTTCGGAGAGAATCGAAAACACAAGGTGCTCCGTTCCTATATATCCGTTTCGACTCTTTCCGGAAAGTTTAACCGCATTTTCTATAACCTTTTTAAGTCCCGGTGTCATGTCACGGGCGTTGATTTCGCTTTTTTCGCCACGCCCCGCAGTGCCGATGATAAGCTCCCGTATTATCTCAGCCGAAAGACCGTTTGACGAAAGAATTCCCGCGGCAACGCTGTCACCCTCTGCCAATACGGCATATAGAAGATGTTCCGTGCCGATGTAAGTATGACCGAGTTTTTTTGCGCTTTCAAGCGCTCTGTTCAGAGAACGCTGTGCCTTTCCGGTAAATTTCACTCCCATAATATCACCGCCGTTGCTGTTTTAATGCTATTGTAGCCTATTTTACAGCGTAACATGCGTCGTTTTATGTCACTTATTGATTGTCTTTCACCGCAATATTATATTCGGCGGCAAGTCTGTTCCATGTTTCACGGTCGACCACACCGTTTTCATCTTCTCCGCCCGCTCTTTGAAAAGCTTTAACCGCATTTTCCGTTCGAAGGTCAAACACACCGCTCACGGCAAGCGGTCCGGTTTCATCGTAGTACAGAGACAACTCGTCAAGCATAATTTGAATAATCATAACAAGAGTGTGCCTCTCGCCCCGTGAAACACAGTACCCTTCGGTGTTCGGAAACGGGGATATCGAATTAACTTTATTCATTGTGCGCCCTCACCTCCGTTTCGGCTGAATTTCGCATATTCCTCCGCAAGCCTTGAATAAGTTCTGCTTCCGACGATTCCGGTCGGTTCAAATCCGACGATTTCCTGAAATTCTTTTACCGCATTTTCCGTCGAATCTCCGAACACACCGTCAAGCACAAGAGGCGGAATCGATGGATAAATTTGCGACAGATAATTCAAATAATCCTGTACCCTCTCAACATACACGCCCCTGTCTCCGAGCGTAAGAGGCATTCCGAAATACAGTTCTCTGCCGTTCAAATACCCGTCTGGAACCGATGCCAAAGTCGCACGG
>CAYXMB010000027.1:0-3972 GCA_964466085.1 uncultured Ruminococcus sp. | reverse complement strand
TAAACGCTCAAAAGCTTCTCCCACGTTTCCGTGTCGACAATTCCGGTCGGCGAAAGCCCGTAGTAAGTCTGAAACGATACAACGGCGTTCTCGGTCGATGTGCCGAACTCACCGTCGATTTCGACTTTCGGTATATATGAAATAAACTCCGAAACGAACGACAAAAGATATTGAAGCTCCGTCACCCCTATTCCGCTGTCGCCTAACGAAAGTTCCGTCGGAAAATAATTCGTGACATCTTCAATCGGCACTCCCTCCGAGCTTACGTTTGCAAGCGAGCGCACGGCGGCATATATTTGCTGAATTCTGTACCATGTCGCCCTGCCGACGATTCCGTCATCGGTCAGCGAAAAAATGCGCTGAAATTCCTTTACGGCTTCTTCGGTCGAGTCTCCGAAAAACCCGTTTGCAGGTGAAATAAAAGGTATTGCGGGATAATTTTGGGATATTCTGTTCAGTCTCCTTTGAATAAAATATACCTCGTTACCGCTGGACCCCCGTCTGAGAGAAACTCCCGGATAGCTTTCGGTAATTCCCGCCGTCGGCGCATCGGTCACGATTTCAACGTCATCACCGTAATAGTACCTTATAATATCGTATGCGCTCATCCCTTCCGATGCGAGTCTTTCGCTTCCCCACTGAGAAAGACCGCCGCACGTCACCTCGACCCCGTCGCAATACGATGCGAAAAGAGGCGCCGCATCGTCTCTCCTCGAAAGATAACTTCCCGATAAACCGTCGACAATTTGAGAAATGTTATCGAAAATATCTCTCCCGTTGACAAAAGACTGATCGACAGATGTCGAATTTGTAATATCAAATGCGTATCCCCGACTTCTGTAGTATTCCGTATAAATTCTGTTAAGTGCGAACGAAATTTGCGCCAAAACATTAGCTCTTATAGCTTCTTCGTTCCATGTCGGATATATTTCGCTTGACGCCACGTTTTTTATGTAGTCGTAAAACGGAACCGTAACGTTTTCGGCGCTTGTCGAAGGCGCACCGAGATGAACCGTCACATATTCCGGAATAAACGGAAGCAAAGCATTTTCACCTGTCAAAACTCACCCTCCGCATAATCGCCCTCATAACGCTTAATACTTACCGTGCCGTAATCTATCGGGATAAGTGGCACGGGCAAAGTCGCATGTATGCCCTCGAAAATCGAAACTCCCGACACGTTGACGGGATAATAATTCGGCGCATCGACAAGCACGCTGTATGTAATGTACGGTTTTTCGCTTCCAGGCGACTCCGAAAGATTTCCGCCTTTTGTGCCGAGCGCCACACTCTTTGTAAGTCCGGAATTATCGGTTCTCAATGAATACAAAACTCCGTTATCACCTCCGCCTTCTTCTTCGGGGCTTATAAGCACAACCGCATTTTCAATCGGAAATGAGCCGCTTCCCGACGAGACTTTTATTTGCAAATATCCCATAGGTTCGTTTTCCACCGTGATATCTCCCTTCTTGTTTTCTCAAAAACATTATATGCTCCGTCCCTTTTTAAGTCACACCTTGACAGAACGTGCGTTTAATGATAAACTTATTTTATATTAAATATACGGGAGACGGTAATGAAAAAATTCGGAAAACTTTTAGGCCACAGTATCACCGACAACAAGATTTACCTTGCGTTTGAAAACGGAAAAGGGACAATCGAAATAATAACCGATAAAATAATAAACGTTTTCTCACCGCTTGCAACCGAAAATCATTATTCGAAAGCAATTGAAGGGGATAAAACGAAAAAGACGCCGTTTCGCTGTGACTTAAACAGCGGAGCACTTACGATAAGCACGGATTATCTGAAAACCAAAATATACGGCGATTATAAAGTTGATTTTTACCGTTACGACGGAAAAACGCTTTGCAGAGATTACAGAGGCACTCCTCACGATATCGTGAGAAGAAAAGAAAGCGACCCTTTTTATATAAAAAGAGAGCGTGAAGAATGCGATATGCCCGTAAACGTCGCAAAAAAGCTTGATACCGACGAAGTTCTTCTCGGACTCGGAGATAAGCCCGGATTTATCGACAAACGGGGATATCAGTATACAATGTGGAACTCCGACGTCGGGTTGCCTCACGACGAACAGCTTGCGGCAATTTACAAGTCGATTCCGTTTTATATTTCAAAGAAAAAAAGCGTTGCCGTCTACGGAATTTTCTTCGACAACACATTCAAATCGGTATTCAATATGGGCAAAAACAGCCCCGATTACTTTTTTTACGGAGCTGACGGCGGAAATTTGGATTATTATTTTATTGCCGGCAACACAATGACGGAAATCGTCGAAGGATACACCTATTTAACCGGCACAACCCCACTTCCGCAAAGATGGACTCTCGGTCATCACCAATCAAGATGGGGATATCTCGACGAGGACGATATGACGTCTCTTGCGAAAACAATGAGGGATTACGGCATTCCCTGCGACGCGATTCATTTCGATATCGATTATATGGACTCATATAAAGTTTTCACGTGGAGTACAAAACGGTACGAAAATCCAAAAAAAACGCTGAAAGAGCTTAAAGACAAGGGCTTTAAAGCGGTAACCATCATCGATCCCGGAGTTAAACTCGAAAAAGGATATCACATGTATGACGAAGGGCTTGAAAACGGATATTTCGTAACGGATTCCAACGGCTTGCCCTACGTCAACGCCGTATGGCCGGGAGACTCCCTTTTCCCCGACTTCGGCAAAAAAAGCGTTCGTTCATGGTGGAAAGAGAAACTTAATTTCTATACAGGCCTCGAAGTCGACGGAATTTGGAACGATATGAACGAACCCGCCTGTTCCAAAGGACCGTTTCCCGACGATGCCGTTTTCTACGACGAAGAAAGAAAAACGACACATGCCGAAATGCACAATACCTATGCGCACAACATGGATAAAGCGACTTTCGAAGCTCTTAAGGAGCAAACGGGAAAGCGCCCCTTTATTATAACGAGAGCATGTTGGGCAGGCACTCAAAAATACGCAACCGCATGGACGGGAGATAATCGCTCCCTTTGGGCTCACCTTCGCCTTTTGATTCCTCAGCTTTGCTCACTCGGAATTTGCGGAATGAGCTTTGTCGGAACGGACATCGGCGGATTCTGTTGCGATACGACGCCCGAACTGCTCTGCCGTTGGGTGGAAGCGGCATGTTTCTCGCCTCTTTTCAGAAATCACAGCGATAAATGGGGACGGTATCAGGAAGCGTGGAGATTCGGCGACGAAGTCGTTGGTATTTACAGAAAATACGTAAAAATCCGCTATGCCTTTATACCTTACATTTACGACCTTCTTTTCGAAGGAGAAAAGAACGGGCTTCCCGTAATGAGACCTCTCGGATTGCACTATGAAAACGACATAACGGCACTTCGCTGTAACAGTGAATATCTTGTAGGTGAAAATTTGCTTGTCGCACCGATACTTGAACAAGGCGCAACAAGCCGCAGTGTTTACCTTCCCGAAGGCACGTGGTATGAAATAGGCAATTGCAAAAAAGCTATTAAAGGCAAAAAAAGCATTGTGGCAAATGCACCGCTTGATGCCTGTCCGATGTACGCAAAAAGCGGTTCGATTTTCCCGAATTACGAAGAAATGAACTACGTCGGTGAAAAAGAGCTCGACACTTTGATTTTGAGAGTTTTCAGAGGTAATGGCGAATACCGTCATTACGAGGACAACGGAGAGGATTTTGCATACAGAAACGGAGAATTCAACGAATACCGCTTTGAAATTTCCGAAGACGGAGTTTTCAAAGGCGATATATTGCACAAAGGTTACGACTGCGGATACAAAACTTTGATAATCGATTTTGAAGGAGAAAGACGCACGGTAAGTGCCTCATTCCCGTTTGAAATCAAATTTTAAACGCCGTAACTTAAAATGAGCCGCACGGGCAATTCCCGTGCGGCTCATTTCAGACCGTCGACAAAGCAGATTTTCAAGCAAGAGAAAGTCTGCTTTTTTCTTTT
>CAYXMB010000026.1:0-11902 GCA_964466085.1 uncultured Ruminococcus sp. | reverse complement strand
GCTTTGTAAAATTTTACGGCTCCGTACATCACTCCGTGATCGGTTATGGCAACTGCTTTTTGACCCGCCGCTTTTGCCGCCTTCGGAATTTCGCTTATTCTGCAGGCACCGTCAAGCAAGCTGTATTCACTGTGAAGATGTAAATGAACAAAGTCAGACATCGGCGCCCTCCTTGATTTCAGTCTTTTTTATCCTGTTCTCCGTTGCATTTCGCAAAATACGAAATTTTATCGAGTCTGTGCTTTACTCCCGATTTTGAAATCGGAGTCTTGTGCAACGAGGCAAGCTCCGCAAGCGATACCGTATCGTATGCAAAACGAAGTGCCGCCGTTTCCCGAAGTTCTTCGGGAAGCCTCATCAGAAGCCCGTTGTCGTTTATAAATGAAATCGCTTTTAAATATTGTGCATTCGCCGCAACGGTTTTTTGCATATTCGCCGTTTCAAAATTTGTTTTTCGGTTGACTTCCCGACTGACTTCTTTCATCATTTTTGCGTTTATAAACTCAAACGATACGGAAGGCGTGTCGAGAGTTGCGAAAAAGTCTTCGATTTCTCCGCTGTCTTTTAAATAAAGCGAAAAACGGTTTTTATACAGTCTTTTTTTAAAAACGAGCCCGTAGCTCAATAAAATTTCATATACGCAATCTCTGAGTTTTTCGTCGGGAAAGAGCATTTCGAGATGAAAACTTTTCGCAGGGTCGGTTACTGTCCCGAAATTGCGAAATATTACTCTGAGGTACGCCGCACGGCAATCGGGACAAATGAATTTTTCCGCAACCGAAACGGCATCTCCGAATCCGCTGCCGTCATTCAGAGCATCGGAAATCATTTGCTCCGTTTTTTTGCAGCATCCCCGTTTGGGCTTGTACTCGCTTATAAATCTTCTTGTCTTTTCTCCGAAACTTTCAGTGCCCATTTTGCCAACTCTTTTCGCAAGGTACAAATATCACTTCTCTTTCGATATCTATCCCATACGCTTCTTTGATTTTGCCCTGAACAAAAGAAATCAGTTCTTTGACGTCGGAACACGTTGCGCCGCCTTTGTTTATTATAAATCCCGCATGTTTCGTCGAAACTTCGGCGCCTCCGATACGTGCCCCTTTGAGGGAAAGCTCATCTATCATTTGAGCTGTATATCTGCCGGGATACCTTTTAAAAGTACTCCCCGCACTCGGATATTCAAGAGGCTGTTTTTCACGGCGCCTTGCCATAAAATCCTCCATTTCGGATTTTATCCCGTCGGCATTGCCGTTTTCAAGTTTGAAAGATGCGCTGACTATAACTCTTTCGGGATGGTCCGCATATGACGATTTACGGTATTCGAACGAATGGTCCTCAAGAGGCAGAACGTGAAATTGCCTGTCGTTTAAATCGTAATAAGTGCTTGATTTCAGCACGCTGTCAATGCTTCCGTTGTATGCACCGGCATTCATGAAAACCGCTCCGCCGACGCTTCCGGGTATTCCGTAAGCAAAAGACATTCCGCAAAGAGAAAATTCAAGTGCGACACGTGAGACGGCCGAAAGAGATGCACCCGCACCGCAATTTATAACGTTGTCGAAAACGTCGATGAAATCAAGTCCCAAAGTCGAAATAACCGCTCCTCTGAATCCCGAATCATCGAAAAGGATATTTGATCCTTTCCCGACAACGTAGGTGTAAACGCCGCATTCATCGGCAAGCGTCAGAATTTGCGACAGCGATTTTTCGGTTTGAGGCATAACGAAGAAATCCGCATTTCCGCCGATTTTGAACGAGGAATGTTTGGACAAAGGCTCGTTTACAAGATATTTTATTTCGCCTTTTTGCGAAAGATTTGAAAGTCCGTGTGAAAATTCTCTGTAATCCGTCATTATAGCCCTTTCAGTTTAAAATATCGGCAAGCTCTTTCATATGCCGTATCTCATACGTTATCTTTCTGCCCTCGCATGACAGGCCGTATCTGTTATACCAACAGCTGTCGACTCCCGAATTCAAAGCTCCGTCGATATCAGACGTCAGGGAATCGCCGATTACGAGATACCGTGACAGGTCAAAGTCTCCGATGTCTTCGAAAACATAGTCAAAAAAAAGTTTTGAGGGTTTCGATACACCGAGCTTTTCCGAAATGTAAACCGATTCGAAAAGTTCTGTAAAGCGTGATCTTGAAAATCTGCTTTCCTGAACTTCGGTTATTCCGTTTGTTATAACGTACATTTTGTATTTTTCGGAGAACGTTTTGAGAACTTCGAAATTCCCTTCGATTTCGAAAACCTGCATACCGAGTGACTTTTCGTATTTTCTCGCAATATCACGGTAATCGGCAGAACAGCCGACGGCAGACGCAAATTGCCTGAATCTCTCGAATTTAAGCTCATCTCTTGTTGTTTCGCCCTTTTCGAGCATTTTCCAAAGCTTATCGTTTATTACATGATATATTCCGTAAATTTCATCGGTATATTCGATGTTAAACAAACCGAGCGCTGTCTTAAAAGCTTCTTTTTCGCTTTTATCGAAGTCGAAAAGAGTGTTGTCGGCATCAAATAAAAGATATTTATATTTGCTCATTTTTATGCTTTAACAAAACGGTGATACGTTTTCTTGCCTTTTTTGACTATGACGTCACCGTCGAATTCCGAAATTTCAACGAATGCGTCGAAACGCTCCGCTTTCTTATCGTTTACGAAAACTCCGCCTTGCTGAATAAGCCTTTTAGCTTCTCCCTTTGAAGGAGCGAGTTTTGCTTTTACAAGCATATCGGAAACGAAAATCTTGCCGTCGGTAAAATCTGCATCGCACAGTTCCGTCGTCGGCATGTTTTCCGAAATTCCGCCCGACTCAAATACTTTCTTTGCCGTTTCTGCGGCTTTTAAAGCCTCATTTTCGCCGTGAATTATTGCGGTGACCTCATAGGCAAGCTTTTCTTTTGCTTTGTTGATTTCACTGCCCTCAAGCTTCTCGTATTCGGCAATTTCTTCAAGAGGCATAAAGGTAAGCATTTTCATGCAATTGATAACATCGGCGTCATCGATGTTTCTCCAATACTGATAGAAATCGTAGGGAGAAGTTTTTTCGGGATCAAGCCAAAGAGCGCCTTTTTCGGTTTTGCCCATTTTTTTGCCTTCACTTGTGAGAAGGAGCTTAAACGTCAAACCGTAAGCCTCTTTACCGGTTTTTCTTCTGATAAGCTCTACTCCGCCGATAATATTGGACCACTGGTCGTCTCCGCCGAATTCGAGAATACAGCCGTACTTTTGATTGAGCATGTAAAAGTCGTAACTTTGCATTGTCATATAGTTGAATTCAAGGAAAGTAAGACCTTTGTCAAGTCTCGTTTTATAGCATTCTGCGGCGAGCATACGGCTGATTGTAAAATAAGGGCCTACCTCACGAATGTAATCAACGTAATTCATATCGAGAAGCCACTCGGCGTTGTTGATAAAGAGCGCTTTCCCATCCGACGTATCGATGAATTTCGACATCTGCTTTTTGAAGCAGTCGACGTTGTGTTGAATCGTTTCTTTCGTCATCATCTTCCGCATATCGTTTTTGCCGGAAGGGTCACCTATCATCGCAGTTCCGCCGCCGAAAATGGCAATCGGCTTATGACCCGCTTTTTGCATGTGAGCCATAATTTTAAGTTGAATAAAATGTCCTATATGAAGGCTGTCGGCAGTAGGGTCAAATCCTATGTAAAAAGTAAAAGGTCCCTCTTCGAAAAGTTTTCTGACAGCTTCTTCGTCCGTACACTGAGCAATCATGCCTCTTGCCTTAAATTCATCGTAAAGATTCATTGTGATAATTCACGGTATGTTATACCGTTCTCCTTTCGGTTTATGTAGTTATATTATAATCTTTCAAAAGCTGAAATTTATATTTCCGTTATCTATCATTTCAACGGCGGCTTTTCTTTGCTTATCGGTTACGTTTATACCGCCTATAATCCTTGAGAGTTCCTCAATCCGTCCGTCCCGGTCAAGTTTGCAAACCGAACTTTCGACTCTGCCGCCCGTTTCTTTCTTGGAAATCTTAAAATGAGTATTCGCAAGTGCGGCAATTTGCGCCGAATGAGTAATACACAAAATCTGCGTGTATTTCGCCATATCGACAAGTTTCAGTCCGATTCTTTCGGAAGTCGCTCCCGAAACACCGGCATCTATTTCATCGAAAATCGATGTTCCTTCGGCGGTTTTCTTAATCATCGTGTTTTTAATCGCAAGCATAATTCTCGAAAGTTCTCCGCCCGATGCGATTTTCGACAAAGGCTGCATTTCCTCTCCTATATTGGGGCTTACCAAATATTCGATATCGTCATGCCCGTTTATATCGAATCTGCCGTCGCTGTCTTCACTTCGACGCAAAACGTCGATTCGAAATCTGACTTTCGGCATATCGAGCTCCGACAGGATATCGGTAATTTGCGCACTGAGTTTTTCTGCGGCACCCTTTCTTGCTTTTGTCAACACATCGGCACAGCGTTCGGCGTCCGATGCCGTTTTCGAAACTTCGTTTTCAAGGTCGCAAAGCACGTCATCCGAATTTTCGATTTCACGCAGTTTCGACGCTATTTCCTCTCTTTTTTCGAGAATGTCGGAAATACTCTCGCCGTATTTGCCTTTAAGCCTTTTTATCGTTGCAAGTCTCCTTTCGACAACATCAAGCTGTCTGTCGGGATCGGTTATTTCCTCATCAGAGAGAATATCGGAAATTCGCTCCGAAACATCGATAATCTCATATCTGTATCCGTCAAGCTTTTCGGCAAGTTCCTCCGCACCGTCGATGACGTCAGACAAGTTTCTTATGGCAGACGATGCCTTTTCAAGCATATAAACGCAAGTCACGCCTTTTTCGTTTTCGGTCAAAGCTCTTGTAACAACCGAAACGTTTTTCGACACTTTTTCAAGATTTCGAAGCTTTTGGCGGAGCTTCAAAAGCTTTTCTTCCTCGTCGGCGTATTTGAGCTTTGCCGAGTCGATTTCTTTGAGCTGATAACTTAAAATGTCGGTCATCATCGTTTTGTCGCTCAAAGTTTTTTTGAGTTTGGAAAGTTTTCCTTCCAACTCGCATAATTTGTAATATTTTTCTCTGTATTTCTCTTTTTCGGAATCGATTTCCAAAAATCCGTCAAGCAGTGATACAAGTTCACCGTGTTCCGAAAGTAAAAGACTGTCGTGCTGACCGTGTATCGAAATGAGAATTTTCGACACTTGCTTCAACACGGAAAGAGGCACACTCTTCCCGTTTATTTTCGCCCCTGTTTTTCCGTCCGATGTTATATATCTCGAAAGAAACAGTTCTCCGTTTTCGTCAAGAGGCACTCCCAAAGATTCAAAATAATCTTTTCGACCGTTAAGCTCCGAAAACAAACCGCAAACTTCGGCACGGTTTTCCCCCGTTCTTATCATATCTTTTGAAGAACGGGAACCCAACATAAACGCTATGCTGTCAATAACTATGGATTTTCCGGCACCGGTTTCCCCGGTTATAACGGAAAAACCTTTGTCAAATTCAATATTAAGTTCTTTGATAACGGCAACGTTGACTATTGATACGGCCTTTAACATAATAACCTCCGTTTTCCCGAAACAGGATTATTTCTTGTTTAAAATATCTTTTATCCTTTCAACCGCAATTACGGCTTCACCGACGGAATGTGTTGCGGCAAAAATCGTATCGTCGCCCGCAACGCATCCGACAATACCGAGAGAATGCATCGTATCAAGGCTTGCCGCCACTGCGTTTGCCATTCCGGGATAAGTTTTTATAACGACTATATTTGCTGCGTTTTCAACGGTTTTAACCGATGACGCAAACGTCGCAAGATACACATCCTGCCCTTCATCGTTCTTTTCGGGGAGGGTGTATTTGTATTTTCCCGATTTTCCCGTAGTTTTAACGATTTTCATTTCTCTGATATCTCTGGAAACGGTTGCCTGCGTTGCCGCAAGTCCCGCTTCATAAAGTCTGTCGATAAGTTCTTCTTGCGTTTCGACGTCGTATTTTTTTATAATATCGAGAATCAAGTCCTGTCTTTTTGATTTCATCTCTGTCTCCTGCTGTTTTGTCGGTCAGTCGCAAATACCGAATCCGTCGTGGCACGAAAGCTTTTCGTGAAGAACGTCGATAAAACTTTTGCTCTTAATTCTTGCAAGATGTGTTTTAACATTGCTCTTTTTCACCGTAACCGTATCGTACGGAAAAATTTCGATATTGTCTCTGCCGTCAACCGTCAAAAACATTTTGTTTTCTCTGCAATACGGATTTTTGATTTCAATTACCGAATCGGGTGCGAAAACTATCGGTCTTGCTGTCATTGAATGAGGGCAGATAGGTGTTGCGCATATACATTCCATCGTTTGATAAATCAAAGGACCTCCCGCAGAAAGCGAATAGGCGCTTGAACCCGTAGGTGTACATATTATAACACCGTCGGCAACGTAGCGTGCGATTTCCGTGCCGTTACACAGTAAATCGAAACGTGAAATGCGTGATATAGGTCCGTTTGACAGTACGACGTCGTTAAGACTTATAAGTTTTACCCTGTCCGAAACCGATATTTCGAGCATCATTCTTTCTTCGATTTCAAAATCTCCGCACATAAGCCTTTTGAGCATATTTCTTTCGGAATATTCAAGTTCAGCGAGGTATCCGAGTCTTCCGAAATTTATGCCCGCAACGGGGACTCCGAATTTCGCACTGCGACGTGCCGCATCGATAATCGAACCGTCACCGCCCATGACAACGGCAAGCTGTGAGTTTGAAAAAAGTTTTTCTCCGTCACAAATCACTGCGTTCCCATATTTTTCGAAATGATATCCGTCGCCGTCTTCAACGAATATTTTTTCTGCTCCGTATTCGGTGAGAAGCCCGAAGATCTCTTCGACGTATTCTGCCGAAATACGTTTTTTCGGACTGACAAGCAACGTCACGTTTTTAATCGACATAAACTGCCTCTCTAATCATTTTTTCATTTACGGTCGTTTTTTCGGATTTAACGAAATAAGCGAGGTACTCTTTGTTACCGTCTCCGCCTTCTATCGGAGACAAAATAACGTTTCGGCATTCAAAACCGTATTTGCTTGCAAATTCAATGACTTTTTTACACGCATATTCGTGCATTTCGGCTTTCTTCACGATTCCGCCTTTTCCGACGGCAGCTCTGCCGCATTCGAATTGCGGTTTAATAAGAGAAACGAATACCGAACCGCCCTTCAGTACCGATGAAATTCTTTCAATAACAAGCGTTTGCGAGATAAATGAAAGATCGCATACCGCAACGTCACACAACGTGCCCAAAGTTTCACACGTCAGATTTTTCGCATTAAACCCTTCAAAGTTAACGACTTTCGGGTTTGCGCAAAGCTTTTTGTCGAGCTGACCGTGTCCCGAATCTATTGCGAAAACAAGCTTTGCGCCTCTTGATATCAGGCAATCCGTGAAACCGCCCGTAGACGCACCCACATCGACGCAAACACGGTCCGCAACGTCGATTTCGAAAACATCGAGTGCATAATCGAGTTTCACACCGCCTCTGCCGACAAAAGAATAAAGTTCTTCCTTTACAACAACATCCGTTGCGGGGTCGTCGGTTACGTCAAAAGAACATTTGGTCACCGTTTTCCCGTCGACTTCGACAAGCCCTTTTTTTATAAGTTCTCCGGCATAACTTCTGCTTTTCGCAAGAGAATGTTTTGCAAGATAAATATCAAGTCTCATTTGTTTCTGCCGTTCAAATATTCGGGCAATGACGAAAGAAATTCGCTGTTCGGGTATTTTTTTATCGTTTTTTCGGCAACTTCGGCAAGCCTTACGCATTCGTTTTTAGCCTCACTCGGCGAAAAAAACGAAAGAGCGTTTATTCTGCCGTTTTCTCTGTCGATGCCGGTTTTTTTACCGAGCACGGTGGCGTCCCCTTCAAGGTCAAGCAAATCGTCCTTTATTTGAAAAGCAAGTCCTATGCTTTCGGCGTAAACCGATAAATCTTTAAGGCAAGACACGTCGGTGTTTCCGTCACATGCCGAAATATATCCCGAATAAATTGCCGCCTTAATCAGAGCGCCTGTTTTCATACTGTGAAGTTTTACGAGTTCACCGTAGCTTTTGATATTGCAATCAAGGTCAATCATTTGACCGCCCGCCATTCCGAGAGCTCCCGCACATTTCGAAAAACAGTTTAAAATTTTGACTTTCGCCCTGTCGGAGATTTCTTTTGCCGACGATATGACCTCCGTTGAATACGTGAGCAAAGTATCGCCCGCAAGAAGCGCCGTCGCTTCGCCGAACGCCACGTGACACGACGGCTTTCCCCTTCTCATGTCATCGTCATCCATACACGGAAGGTCATCGTGAATCAGCGAATATGCGTGAATCATTTCGATTGCCGCCGCCGAGCAAAGCGCTTTTTCGGAATCACCGGAAAAAGTTTTGCAAAATTCAACGGCAAGACAGGCACGAATTCTTTTTCCTCCTCCGAGTGATGCGTATCTCATTGCATCCTGAAGTTTTCCGTCGCCGATATATGATGCGCCGAGAAGCTCCGAAAGTTTATTTTCGCATAAGACCGCATCGGCGTTTATAGTTTTTTTGATATCCGAAAATTCCATTATTTCTCCTGTGTATCGCCGTCTTTGAAATCCGTGTCGAAATCTCCGGTAAGCGTTTTCACTTTAAGTGTCGCCTCATCGAGGATTTCGGAGCAGATTTTCGTAAGTTTTACGCCTTCTTCGAAATACGAAAGAGATTCGTCAAGAGGCGCTTCCCCTTTTTCAAGTTCCGAAACAATAGTTTCGAGCCGTTCCATTGCCTGTTCGAAAGTTAATTTTTCTTCGTTTTTTTTCATGTTTTCACTCCGCCATAATTTCGCAAACGGAAGCTTTAAAGCTTCCCTTCGATACTTTTACCGTTACGACATCACCGCAAGAAAGCTCGGACGACGCGACAACGGGTTTTTCGTTTGAATCGAATACGACACCGTATCCTCTTGAGAGAACCGAAAGAGGGCTCAAAGAATTGAGAAGTGCCGCCGATTTCGAAAGTTTTTCTTTTTTTAACGTAAGATATGTACCGAAATTTTTTTCGAGTTTTGAAGTTTCCGAAAGAAGCAACATGCTTTTTTCTTCAACATATCTCAAAGGATTCGAAAGTGAATCCGAACTTGCAAGTCTGTTTATCTTTTTTTGCAACTCGTCGATTCTCGCCTGCAGTCTGACCGATGCGGTACCGATTGAGTTTACAAGATACGCCGACAGGCTTTTTAAATCGGGAACGGCGATTTCCGCAGCCGCCGACGGCGTCGGCGCACGCAAATCGGATACGAAATCGCAGATTGTAAAATCGGTTTCGTGTCCCACAGCCGAAATGACCGGTATTTTCGATGCGTAAATCGCCCGTGCCAGTTTCTCACTGTTAAATGCCCATAAGTCCTCAATCGAACCTCCTCCGCGCCCCACAATGAGCACATCGGCGGCGTTGTGACAGTTGAAATATTCAATTCCCGCCACGACAGTTTCGAAGGCGTCGGCGCCTTGAACAAGGCAAGGGTACAAAAGCATTTCGCAAGTCGGACATCTTCTGCCGATAACGTTTATGATATCCTTTACAGCCGCACCCGATGCCGAAGTAATTACGCCGACCCTTTTCGGAAACTGCGGTATGGGTTTCTTTGCCGAAACATCGAAAAGTCCTTCTTTTTCGAGCTTAGCTTTAAGCTGTTCGAAAGCGGCATACAGCGAGCCTATTCCGAGTATCTCCATCGTGTCGCAGTAAATTTGATACTGCCCGTCACGGGGAAACACCGAAACTCTTCCGTGTACCGTGACTTTCATCCCGTTTTCGGGCTCAAATGCGAGCCTCGATGCGTAAGTTCTGAACATAACGGCTTTTATAGCCGAAGTTTCGTCTTTCAGAGTGAAATAAAAGTGTCCCGTCGAATAGTGATTTTTAAAATTCGAAATTTCTCCCCTAACGTAGATATCTCTGAAGTTCGGAATTCCGTCGAACAATTCTTTGACAAGCTCATTGAGCTCACTCACGGTAACGGCATTCGACAGGCCTTCGTAAAATTTATAATCTTCCATATTACACCCGTTTTTCGGCTGAAAGCATTGTAAGGTAAGCAATTCCCGCCGCATTGTCGGACGATAGTTCGGGAGCGGCGAATCTGCTTGAAAATTCCGACAGCATATTTTTAAGAATACCGCAACTCATAACACCTCCCGCATATACGATAGGTATATTAGGATAAAGCTCAAGCAAATTTTTCGAAACTTCGAAAAGAGTTTTTCCGACCGCATTAATAACGAAAGACGCCGTTTCCTCTTTGCTGTTTGTTTCTCCGTATATTTTCGCCGATAAATTTTCAATACCCGAAATGTTGAATTCAAGCCCTTTGACACAAGGTTTAAATCTTCTCGGCGCAGTTTTGCAACGTACGGCAAGTTTTTCCGTTTCGGGGCCCGACGGGAAAGAAAGTCCCATTGCGACACCGACCCTGTCTATAACCTGACCCGCATTCAAATCAAGGGTTCCGCCAATCTGTTTTATCCTGAAAGTTCCGTTTTCGAATCCGTCGATGAGAAGCACGTCCGACGTCCCGCCCGAAACGTGGAAAGCGGCAAATTTTTCGCCGACAAGCTCTGAGGAATTCGACGACAGAATCGCCGCCGCAACGTGTCCCGCCTGGTGCGAAAAGGGGAAATTATCGACTTTAAGAGATGATGAAACGCTTTTCGCAACGGTCTCTCCGACAACAAAGCACGGCATATACGAATTTTCGACGTCTCTCGGTTTTTTCGAATATCCGACAGCTTTGACTTCGGCATCGGGGTATTTTTCAAAAAAATCTTTTATCGATTTTTCGAAAAAATCTCCCGCCGTCGCATGTTGAAATACAGCATCGCTTTGCCTCAGTCCGCGCTCACCGTTTTTGACATCGAGTTTTCTCTTGCAATTTGCCATTACCTCCCCGTCCGACGAAACAGCGGCAAAGGAGGTAGTATAATTGCTCGTGTCAAAGCCGAAATATACCTTCATTATTCTTCGTCCTTCGGTTTTTCATCCGACGGTAACGTTTTACGGCTTTTTGTGAAATTATTTAAAATGCCGTTTATAAACGCAACGGACCTTTCATCGTCATATTTTTTTGCGATTTCAAGTGCTTCGTTGATTACGACGTTCGGCGGAGTTTCGGTGAATATAATTTCATATACCGCAAGTCTGAGTACCGCCAAAGTGACTTTCGAAATTCTCGTGATTTTCCAACCGTTTGAAAAATCGGTTATGGATTTGTCGATTTCGCCTTGAGCGACCGTAGCGCCGGTAAACATTTCTTTCGTAAAGTCGGTAATGGGATGTTTTTCGTCACAGTCCATGCTTTGCAAAAATTCTTTCGGACTCATTCCGTCGTGGAACGTATATTCATATAAAAGCTTGACAGCCTTTTCTCTGCTTTCTCTTCTTGACATAATGCCTCCAAGCTAACCTAAGCATAATTATATATATTATATTATACATGCATAAATATAAAAAGTCAACGAATATTACCTTAAAATTCTCGACTCTAAAGCAAAAGTTAATTCCGAGTGCAAATTCCGCTGCGGAATTTGCGGTGAACATTAATTTTAAAAATGAGAAATTCGAAAAAATCGTAAAGCCGAGTTTGTCGCATATTTGCTTTATGCACATATTATCGGGTTTTCGCCCGTCGGGGAAAGTGTTCCGACGCTTCAAGAAAAGGTCTGCGCTTTTCTTTCGGTTCGTTGTATTTGTTTTTCATTCTTTCAAGTGCGTTTGTGCTGTCAAAATATTTCCGCCAGTAATAATTTGCGATCTGTTCTAACTTGTGGATTTCGGCACGACTTGTGATTCCCTCTTTCATCTTTTCTTGTTCTCCTTTTCTCTGAAAATATAAAAACCACAGATTGAT
>CAYXMB010000025.1:9024-11945 GCA_964466085.1 uncultured Ruminococcus sp. | reverse complement strand
GAGCACGTCATTGGTAATGACGAGGTCCCGGGTCCGAATCCCGGTAGCAGCTCCAGAAAAAGCACTTGCGAAAAGCAGGTGCTTTTTCAACTGAATACGGCTTTTCGGGCGAAAAACTCCCGTGCGATAAGAGGCCGATTCGCGTTTAAACCCGACTGCGGCGAATAAATGCGGAATTTAATTTCACCTGCCGAGTGTGCGATGTAGTTATATTTTAAACAGCACGGGAATAAGAGTTAAATCGGAGGATTGCAATGTACGACGAACTCACAAAAGTGGATATCAAAAAAATGCAGGACGAAATCGACGAGAGAAAAGCCCAAAATGCTTCTCTCAGAGAAAATATAAGAGCGGCAAGGGAACTCGGAGATTTGAGCGAAAACGACGAGTACCGCACCGCAAAAAGAGAGTTTTCGAGAAACAACAGCAGAATCGCTTACCTTGAAAATATGATTGCAACTGCCGTTGTTATTTCGGGTGGCAGTGAGGCCGATGCCGTAGGGCTTTTCGATAAAGTTACACTCTACTATGAGGACGATGACGAAATTTCCGAAATAAGGCTTGTGACGACTCTCCGAAACGACGTTTTTTCAGGCAATATTTCAAAAGAGTCCCCTCTCGGCAAAGCCATTATGGGTAAAAAAGCAGGAGACAGAGTGCTTGTTAAAGTCAATGAAAAAGTGAGCTATTACGTCGTTATCAAATCTATAGAGAAAAGTGACGAAGACCCGGATATTCCGATATCGGCATTTTAAAAATTCATATCGGTTTCCCGGAAGTTTCCCGACAGCGTTCAATCGGAAATGCGCGGGAAACTTTTTCTTTTTTCAAAAGAAGAAAGAACGGGACTCAAAACGCATTTTACGTCAAAACACTCCGCTTACGATTCGACTTTGCTTTTTTTTACGGAATGGTAGAATGACCGCACAAAAAGAAAGGACGGTCAGGAAATGGACGGAAAAAAAGATATTTTTAAAAATCCGGGCGCACTGCAAAGCAAAAGCGAGGGTGACGTGCGAAAAGGGTTTTTCTCAAAGGCGACGGAGACGGCAAAGCATTTTGCAAAAGAGAAATTCAAAACAAAGGAATTTGCGGTAAAATACATATATCCCGTTGCTTCTTTCGCTTTTGCTCTTTTGTGTTCCGAAGCTTCTCCCGCTCTCGGATGTACCCCGTTCGGGATAGCTTCCGTGTGCTCGGCGGCAAATTTACCGTGCGCCGTAGGTGCCCTTGTCGGCTCTCTTATCGGAACTGTCGGAAAGGGAACTTTCGGCATCATGCGTGCCGTGATTTTTGCGGGTGCGTTTTTTGCGAGAGCTTTTATCGGAAGCTGCGGAATAGTCAAAACGGGAGTCAGAGTATACGGCGGGACAAGCTTTGAAACCGCCGGAAAAGGGGATGCGTATTCGAAACTCAACGATGCCTTTTCAAGCAGTATCGGAGCAAATGCCGTTGTTGCTCTTGCGGCGTCATGTGCGGTCGGAGTTTTCGGTATTATTACCGGCGGAAACCTGTGGTACGATGTTTTTTCGGCATTTTTGGGAATCATGCTTATTCCCGTTTTTACAATCGCTTTTTCTTCCGTAGGAACAAAGGGAATATCTCCCGTCGTTTGCAAAGCGGGAGTAGGAAGCATTGCTTATGCCCTTGTTTTATCCGTTTCCGATTTTCAAATAGGCGGAATGAGCGTTGCGGTGTGCGTCGCCATGATTTTTACCATGTGGAGCGCATGGAGTCTGGGGTTGTCGGACGGAGTTTTGTTCGGATTTTTCTGCGGAATAGCGCTTGAACCTTCTCTTGCCGCAACGTACGCCGTTTCGGCGGCACTTCTTGCGGCGCTTTCGGGATTTTCTCTGGGTGTAGGCTGTTTCGGTGCCGCCTGTGCCGCCGCAAGCTGGGCGCTTTATTCCGACGGGATTTCGGCACTTTCGAAAGTAATACCCGAAATTATACTTGCGACGGCTCTGTTTTATCCCGCCGCATACTTTAAAGTTTTGCCGTCGGGTATTTCTTTTGTTTCCGAAGAAAGTGTCGGACGGGAGGTCGGAGAGTCCGATGCAAGCGAAAAGCTCAGAAGAATAAGCGACGCTATGGGTCATATGGCAAACGTTTTTTCGAGCCTTTCGAAAAAGCTTTGCATACCCGACGGTGCGGAAATAATGACGGCTTGCGAAAAAGGGTTTTCGGCTTATTGCGGTGAATGCGGCAAAAGTGAAATCTGCCATCACAGGGAGGATTTCAAAAGAGGAAGCGTTATAAAAAAGGCGGCTTCTCATTTGAGGGAGTACGGGAAAGTCGGAGTGGATTCTTTCTCGGATTCCATGGCAAGAGGCTGTCCGAATCTTGACGGCATTACCGAGTGCATTAATTCGGAATATGCAAAAGCTTTCGAAAACGCATCGAAAACCGATAAAACGTCGGCTTTTGCGCAGGACTATGCGACTATGTCGAAATTGATACGTGAGGCTGTATGTGCATCCGATACGGAAAGTTCGAAGAACGACCGTATGACCGAGAGGTTGGCATGTGAGTTTGAGAAAAACAAAATCGGATGCGAAAGCATAGGGGTTTACGGAGTAATGAGACCGAGAATATACATCAGAGGCTTTGATGTGAGGGATTTGACGTGCGGTGCCTCCGATATAAGGGAAATTGCCGAGAACGCGCTTAAAATAGCCCTCTGTGAGCCCGAAACGTCGATTGATTACGATAAACTCAATATGTTCATGGAAAGCAGAAAACGCTTTGAAATAACTTACGGAACGTACAGCGAGAGCGCATGTAAATACGAAGCTAACGGTGACCGTGCCGTGTCGTTTAAAGGCGATGATGAATCTTTTTATGCGCTTGTGTGCGACGGTATGGGAAGCGGCAGAGAGGCGGCGCTGACTTCGGGGGGCTGTTGCGTATTTCTCGAAAAA
>CAYXMB010000025.1:0-9014 GCA_964466085.1 uncultured Ruminococcus sp. | reverse complement strand
GGGTGCCCCGTGCCGTCGGCTCTCATGCTTTTGAACAACTTCACGAGAGAAAGAAGAATAGAATGTTCGTCATCCGTCGACCTTTTGAAAATCGATCCTTACAGCGCAACGGCGTCTTTTATCAAAAGCGGTGCGGCTCCTTCGTTCGTTTTAAGGGATAATAAACTGTTTCGGATTAATTCCGATACTCCTCCCGTAGGCATACTGAAAAAACCTTTTGCAAAAGAGACAAAAATGAAGCTCCGTGCGGGCGACCGCATTATTATGATGAGTGACGGAGCAATTCCCGACGGTGAGGGTGAGGCGTGGCTTTACGACGCTCTGACGTCACCTGCTCTCGTCGGCAAAGACCTTAACGCCGGTGCCAAAAAAACAGCTGAGGAAGCTATGAAAAGGAGGGTTATCCCCGACGACTGCACGGTGTGCGTGATTTCGCTTTCGGAGCTTTCGGCATAAAGGTTCTGTCTGATGTGATTTAAGAGGAATTTTTATGATTCGAAATGGAAATTTTCCGTAAAAGATTTTGCACCTTCCGAACCCGGAGCGGGTTTGATGCAATATTTCGGGAACAAATGTTCATTTTTCAGCATTTTGCTATTGACTTTGACAATTTAATATATTATAATATAAGCATCGAAACGGCAATTGCAATATTTTTCAGAAAATACAGCGAGGAATAATAATGGCATCGAAAAAGAAAATCGAAAGCGTAATTCCGATAGACGATAAGGCGGCAAAGAAAAAAGCCCTCGAATCGGCGATATCACAGATTGAGCGCAATTACGGCAAAGGTACCGTAATCAAAATGGGCGAGAGCGCAAATATGAATATAGATTCCATATCGACGGGAAGTCTCGGCCTTGACCTTGCTCTCGGCATAGGGGGGCTTCCGAAAGGAAGAATTGTCGAAATCTACGGACCCGAATCTTCGGGTAAAACGACAGTTGCGCTTCATGCCATAGCCGAAGTGCAGAAAAACGGCGGAGAGGCGGCGTTTATCGATGCCGAACATGCACTTGACCCGGTTTACGCAAAGAATCTCGGAGTAAATATAGACGAGCTTTTGGTATCGCAGCCCGACAGCGGAGAACAGGCTCTCGAAGTTTGCGAGGCACTTGTCCGTTCGGGAGCTATAGATATTGTCGTTATAGACTCGGTTGCGGCCCTTGTTCCGCAGCAGGAACTTGAGGGCGATATGGGTGCCAGCCACGTCGGACTCCACGCAAGGCTTATGTCACAGGCACTGAGAAAACTTTCGGGCTCCATTTCGAATTCGAACTGCGTTGTAATATTTATAAATCAGCTCAGAGAAAAAGTCGGGGTAATGTACGGCAATCCCGAAACAACGACGGGCGGACGGGCTCTCAAATTTTACGCATCCGTTCGTATAGATATAAGAAAAAGCGAAGTTTTGAAAAACGGAACGGCGATTTACGGAAACAGGGTTAAATGCAAAGTAGTGAAAAATAAGGTTGCGCCTCCGTTCAAGGTTGCCGAATTCGATATTATATACGGCAAGGGAATCTCCAAAACGGGCGAAATAATAGATATGGGTATTGAACTCGGAGTTGTCGAAAAGAGCGGCAGCTGGTTTTACTATAACGGCGAAAGACTCGCTCAGGGCAAGGATAACGCAAAGAAGGTAATTGAGGAAAGCCCGGAGCTTCTTGCCGAAATCGAAGAAAAAATCAAAGCGCTTCGAGTTTCGGGAGAGGGCGAGGAAAGCGTTCCCGAAGATAACGACGACGAACTCGATATCAGACTTTTGGATCTCGATATCGACGAATAATAAGTATCACAGCCGTCCCGCAATCGAAAGGCGGCATATCGGAAGCATAACTGTACGGTTATGCTTTTGAGCTTTTTCAAGGAATGAAAAAACGGGGATTTTTTCAACAAAATCCTTTTTGAAAAAATGCCGAAAGGGGGCCTCGATTGTGCTTTGCGAAAAATGTGTTTTCACCGATTTCAGAAATTTGGAAAACGTTGAGGTGCCTTTTTCGGACGGCATTAACGTGCTGTGGGGAAAAAACGCTCAGGGGAAAAGTAATATATTGGAGGGCATTTACTATTTTGCCAGAGGGCGTTCTTTCAGAGGCGCAAAAGACCGCGAGATGATAATGTTCGGACATGATTTCGCAAGACTTGAAATGACGTGCCGAAGGAGCGGTGCCGAATATGCAATGCCGCTTGAAATAGTTATTCCCGCCGATACGTCGGAGAGAAAAAAAGTTTACAGAAACAAAGCAAAGCTTTCGGGAATGACCGAGCTTGTCGGAAATTTCAGAGCCGTACTGTTCTGCCCCTCCCATTTATATCTTGTAAGCGGGGCTCCGAAAGCGAGACGCCAGTTTCTCGATATTGCAATATCGCAGCTTTCCGAAAGATATATGCGGTGCCTTGCCGATTACGGAAAAGTTTTGATTCACAGAAACGCACTTCTCAAAGCATCGGCGAAAGGGGAAAAATTTCCCGTCGCTCTTTGGGAAACGTTAGCGGAACAAATGTCGAAAAGCGGTGCTGTAATAGCGTCGTACAGATACGAATATATGTCGCTTCTCTCGGAGAAAATGGACGGGATTTTTTCGAAAATGACAAAAGGAGCCGAAAAACCTCAGCTCACGTATGTCACGCACACCGTCGGGGGAGAGACGGATACTGAATGTCGGGAATCCGATTCGGATTTCGACTCGGATGAAACCGTATCCGCAAGAGGCGAAATCGACGCAAAGAAGAATCTGGCTTTCGGCGAGGGCAGTGTGTCGCACGATGCGCTTTTCGATGCGCTGACGTCCGATATCGAAAAAGAAATACGTTACGGCACAACCCTCAAAGGGATACATAAGGATGATATAAAAATAAAACTCAACGGAATCCCCGCAAAGCTCTATGCATCGCAAGGCCAGATGAGAAGCCTTGCTCTTGCCATGAAGCTTGCGGAGGGGGAGTTGTCTTATGCCGTCGGCGGCGAAAAACCCGTTATGCTTCTTGACGACGTTCTGTCGGAGCTTGACGGAGACAGAAGGGCTTTTGTTCTCGGAGCTCTTGCCGACAGACAAATTATCGTAACTTCCTGTGAGCCCTCCCCGTTTGACGGAGTTGCGGGAAAAATCGAACTTTTGAACGTCGAGAACGGAAAAGTCGGGAGGATTTGCCGATAATGTATCTTATAAGCGAACTTCGGCCGAACGGCGCAACCGTCACCGCCGTTATTTCGAAAATACCGGATAGTTTTTCGGAATATGACGGAGAGGGCGAGAATTTAAGATTTACCGTCGGAGCCGAATTTTGGCGCAAACTCGGCTTTTGCGAGGGTGCGAAACTCACCGAAGAAGAATTTTCGAAGATAGAAAACGCTGCGAAGAAAAGCGAGGCTGTTTCAAGAGCGCTAAACGTCCTTGCACGCTCAAATCACAGCAAATCGTCACTTTTGAAAAAACTTCGATTCAAATACGGAATCGGCGCCGAGTACGCCGAATTTGCCGCCGAATACTGTATTCGGCACGAATATATCGACGAGACGGAGCAGGCCGAAAAGTTTGCGAGAAGCTCCGCTTGCTCAAAACTTTGGGGAAAAGAGAGAATAGTATCGGAGCTTCTTGCGAAAGGATACCCGAAAGAAATTGCCGTATCCGCCGTACTAAGTGTCGGAAATGCGGAGTTTGAAAGAAATCTTAAAAAAGCGATTTTGAAAAAAACAAAAGAGCCTCCCGAAGATTACGCCGAAAAAATGAAACTCGTGTCATCCCTTGTAAGGCTCGGATACGGTCGGAGCGAAATAGAAAAGGCGATGAACGGTTTGTTCGATGAATAAAAAACGAAAAATAAACGGGCGGAATATCCGCCGAAAAATATATAACGGATGGTGCTGAAAATGAGTGTAAAAGTGGGATTCGTGTCTCTCGGCTGTGCCAAAAATCTTATGGATACGGAAGTAATGCTTCATCATTTGGTGAAAGAAGGATATGAAATAACAACCGATGAAACCGAAGCCGACGTTGTGATAATCAACACGTGTGCGTTTATCGAAAGTGCTAAAAAAGAAGCGATAGACAACATACTTGATATTGCATGGCTTAAAGAAAACAGAAATTTAAAGGGAATCGTCGTTACGGGATGCCTTGCCGAAAGATACAGAGACGAGGTAATGAAAGAAATGCCCGAAGTCGATGCCGTACTCGGAACGGGAGCGATTCACGAAATCGTCGATGCCGTTCGAAGTGTCGAAAAAGGAAAGAAATATAAATCTTTTCCCGACCAGGAGAAAATCGATTTCAGCGGCGAGAGGGTCGTGACGACGGGGGATGCTTTTGCGTATCTTAAAATATCCGAAGGCTGTATGAACCGCTGTACGTACTGCGCAATACCTTCAATCAGGGGTAAGCTTCGCTCCAGAACGATGGAAAGCATTATAGAGGAAGCCAAAGATATCGAAAAACTCGGAATAAAAGAACTTGTTATAATAGCTCAGGATACGACGGCTTACGGAATCGATATTTACGGCGAATACAAGCTTGCGGAGCTTTTGAGAAGACTTACGGAGGAAACTTCGATTGCGTGGTTCAGGGTGCTTTACTGTTATCCCGATAAAATCACGGATGAGTTTATCTCCGAGATGAAGAACAATCCGAGAATAGTTAAATACGTGGATATGCCGATACAGCACATATCCGACAGGATTTTAAAAGCGATGAACAGACACGGAGATGCCGCATGTATTAAAAATGCAATAGAAAGACTTCGCACGGCAATTCCGGACATTGTGATTCGCACGACGGCCATAGTAGGTTTTCCGGGCGAGACCGAAAAGGATTTCGAAGAGCTCTGCGAATTTGTTTTGAAAACGAAGTTCGACAAATTCGGAGCTTTTACATATTCTGCGGAAGAAGGAACACGTGCCGCCGAAATGGAAGAACAGATAAGCGAGCAGACAAAGCAGGACAGATACGATATAATTATGCGACATCAGCTCGGTGTGACGGAAGAAAAGAGTTCTGCGCTTGTCGGTAAAATTTTCAAAGTTTTGGTTGAAGATTATGACCCCGTAAGCGGCTCTTTCGTCGGACGTACTTATATGGATGCACCCGATGTCGACGGAAAGGTATTTTTCACGTCCCGTGCAAAAACGAAATTCACGCCGGGTGAGTTTGTCGACGTTAAGATTACGGAGACTATGGATTTCGATCTTGTCGGCGAGACGCTTATTTAGGTTTTCGAAAATATGAGAATAGATATCTTATATTCGGGAAGTCGCGGAAATTCGACTCTTGTCAGAAGCGGCAAAACGGGGGTACTGATTGACTGCGGAAAAAGCGCTAAGGCACTTTGCAAAGCGATTTCGGACGTCGGGTACGATGCGGGACTTGTAAGTGCCGTTTTCATAACGCATGAGCACACCGACCATACCGCAGCACTCGGCGTTTTGTCGAAAAAATATCCTTTCCCGATTCACATTACCGAAACAAGCGCATCCGGGCTTAAAGACAGGTGTAAAATCGAAAATCTCGTGTGCCGTGAAACGCATTTTAAAGAGACGGTCGGAGATTTATTTATCGAAAGTTTCCGAGTTCCGCATGACAGTCGGTGCAACGTGGGATATATAATAAAGTCGGAAGACGGCGACTCTCTCGGAATCGCAACCGATATAGGGTGCATAACAGATGAACTTGTCGAAAAACTTTCCGAATGCAGGAGAGTGATAATCGAATCGAATCACGATGAGAAAATGCTTAACGAAGGACCTTATCCGAAAGAGCTGAAAGAAAGAATAAAATCGCCTTTCGGCCATTTGCCGAACGGTGAATGTGCTTTGCTTGCCCGAAAGATAGCGAAATGCGGGTGCGAAGCTTTTGCACTTGCTCATATATCCGCCGATAACAACACGTGCGATGCCGCATATCGCAGGACGAGAGAAAATCTTGACGAAGCGGGTTTTGAAAAGTGCGCACTTACGGTAACTTATCAAGACAGAGCGGTTCGTATGCCGTGCGACGTGACCGAAATTGAAAAAAAGGAATTCTCGGAGGCGATATTTTGAAAGTAACTGTTATAGCCGTCGGTTCGCTTTCCGAAAAACATTGGAAAGGTGCCGCAGACGAATATAAAAAGAGGTTGAAAGCCGACGTTTGCGAGATTGAAATTCGGGAAGTACGACTTTCTCAGTGCCCGTCGGAGAACGAAATAAAAAAGGCTCTTGATGCCGAAGGAGATTTGATTATTTCGAAAATACCGAAAAAATCGTATGTCGTTGCGCTTTGCATTGAGGGAACATTATTTTCGTCGACGGAGCTTGCCGAAAAAATAGAAAAAGCGGAGCTTGGCGGATACAGCAATATATGCTTTATCATAGGTTCCTCATTCGGTCTTTCCGACAAAGTAAAGAGTGCGGCAAATCTTAAATTTTCAATGTCAAAGCTCACTTTTCCTCATCAACTTGCGAGAGTGATGCTTTATGAAACAGTATACAGAAGCTTTTCGATTAACGAAGGCGGGAAATATCACAAATAGTTAAACTGTTAAAAATATCTCTCGGTTAGATAATCAACCGAAAAAAATCACGAAACGGAAAAACGGGAAAATGAAAAAAACAAGGACGGAAAAAAGAACGGTAAACGGGGCAAAAAAAGCCCTGAATTCCGTGCTACCCGATTTTTCGAAAAACGGCAATTTGCCAAGCGAGGGCAATATGTCCCAAGACGGAGGAAAAGACGGAATTTTCCCGAAAGATACTTTTCAAAGTATTTTCAAAGCCGTAAAGAGATTTGCCTGCCGTATTGCGAACAATTATAAATATTGGCTGTATCACGGAGAAAGAAAGAACGGCAAAGTTTTGCTCCGATACACGAGAACGTGGGCGGCTCTGCTTTTTGCGGTGCTTATCGTTTTCGCTCTGTACTACATCGGATTATTCGATGTGCCGTTTATAAAACGTCCCGACGGATGGAAAGAGAACAGCGAGAAATTCGCCGCAATTTTCGGAAAAGAAACCACAGAGACCGACAGCGTTGAAAACGGGGAAACCGAAACGTCGGAAAACGAGCCTGAAAGGGTGCCGAGCGTCGATTTGACCGATACGCTCAAACGTCCCGTCAAAGAACAGAAAATCAATTTGGATACCGTTTTCAAAACGTCGGACGAGCTTTACGCTGACGGGTATTATCTGACCGACGGAGAATACGTTTCGTCGACGTGCGAAGTCGGACTTTTGACTTTTGATTTCGAACTGCCCGAAAAATACAGTTACGGAAATATGAAAAAACGTACATGGACTGTTACGGAATATGACAGCGGCGAAGAATCGACAGTTGTCGAGAGCGAAACGGATGCAGAGCGTCCCGCAATATACCTCTATATGGGATATATGATTTTTGACGATGCGGGAAAGAATTTATATCTTCTCGACAACGTCGGAAACGTTCTGATGGAATATGATTCCGATTTTATTCCCGCTTTTGCAAGGGATAAGTCGGGAGAACCTCTTTTCTATACGACGTATGATTATTATGCCGAAGTGCCCGTTGCCGTCGAAAAAAACGAGGCGGGAGAGGAAGAAGTAACGAAAACCGAAACCGTTTTGCTCAGCGGTAAAAAATATTACTCTCTCTCTTACGGCGGAAATTATTTCATCGAAAACGATTACGTCGAAGAAAGAGACGGAAGAGGACTTAATTTCGATTTTACAAGCGATTACGGAATTACCGATTCCGATATAATCCGCATCGGCATTCTCTCCCCGAAATATTCAAGGTTTCTTGACGGAACAAGCGCACTTGTCAATTTCATGAACTGGGGGTACTGTCTGTCGGATGACCCTTCGATACCGAAGCTTGAAGATATAGTATCAAAGCACGAAGCCTACGGTGCGCTTTCGGTTGAAGAAAAACTCGAACTTATAGAAAATGCGGCAACTCCGAGCGACGAATACGATATCGAAAAAAAACTTCCGTATCTGTACGCTTACAATTACAGGGAAGATTATGCCGTTGTCGTAACCGATGACCCCGAAATAACGGGAGAAGAGCCGATGTACGAAACGAAAGAGCTTCGGGTTATAGATACTTACGGCTATGTTGCTTTTAATTCCCGAAAGGAATTTTACAACACGGAGCTTCAGGACTACTGCAGTGAAAGATATCTTCTTCCCCTGTCGAAAGGCGAGGACAGCATCGGCCATTTGTATTTCGACCACGGGCTTTTGAGGCTTCGTAAACTTGCATATGACAAGTTTCAACTTGAAGAATACGGGGATTTCAGAGTGAATATCGACAAGGACGTCCTCGTGTATCCGAACGGAGACGAATTCCCGATTCCGCAGGGATACACGCTGAAAGGGTATTCCGACGGCATTCTCCTTCTTGAAAAAGACGGAATGTACGGATATATGAATTATCTCGGCAAGTGGATAGCCGATCCCGAATATGTTTATGCCGGAGCATTTCACGGAGGCGTCGGAGTGCTTCAAAACGCATCGGGAAAATACTGTGCGGTCGACGTTGACGGAAATTACGTTCTGCCGCCGAATTACGACTATATTTCAAACCGTTCCGACGGACTTATCGCAACTTACAGTGAAAAAAACGGTTGGAAGGTATACGGAATATTCACAAAATAAAACGGTTCCGCTTTGTGCGGTATACGAAATAACGGAGAATTGATTTATGGATAACAACGGTAAGTCGGGAAAGAATATCCCGTTCCGTGAATACGATATAATCGTAGTCGGTGCGGGGCATGCCGGAATCGAAGCGGCGCTTGCGGGTGCACGGTGCGGACTTAAAACGGCTCTGTTCACCATAGGACTCGACGGAGTGCTCTATTTCCTCGGCTTCAAGGACAGCTATCTCGGCGAACTCGGCGACGTGAAGTAAAGCTTTTCTGAAATAAAAAAAACGTGTTCCAATTACCCCTGTAACAGATTGACATACAGGCATTTGCAAAACACATCAAATCACACTCCAAAAGGGCCTCTTTCGTAATGCGAGAGAGGCCCTTTTGCGTCGCAAAACACAATAATG
>CAYXMB010000024.1:8677-12078 GCA_964466085.1 uncultured Ruminococcus sp. | reverse complement strand
TCGGCGTTTTCGTAAACGCTTCGGCTCAATATGCCGACATAGGGCAAAGTCCTGTATTTTTCATCGTAATCAAGGCCGTAGCCGATGACGAATTCGTTGGGAATTTCAAATCCGACGTAATCCGGCATGAATTCAACCTCACGGCGTTCGGGTTTGTCGAGAAGGGTGCAGGTTTTTACGTCCTTAACCCCGTTTATCTTAAGATATTCGACAAGATACGACAGAGTTCTCCCGCTGTCGATTATATCTTCGACTATGATTATATGACACTCGGAAAGGTCACGCCTGTTAAGGTCGAGAATGATTTTGATTCTTCCCGTGCTGGTCGAACCCGCATAGGAAGAAACTTTCATGAAATCTATTTCAACGGGAAGTTTGATTTTCTTGATAAGGTCACTCATGAACATAACGCTGCCCTTGAGTATACCCAAAACAAGCACCTTGCCGTCACAATTTGCGTAATCTCTTTCGATTTGCGCCGCTATGCGGCTTGTTGCCTCGTCAAGCTGTTCCGATGTGAGGAGTACTCTTTCGACTTCTCCGTTTTCAAGCTCGGCGCCGTTCATTATATTATTGTTTTCCATTTTTTTCTCCGCTTTGAAAATCTTTTTCGTTTTTACACCCGAACACAAAAAACACATTCCCCGTTCCTTTGACGCCGATACCGTCTCTCGGCTCGAATCCCGGAATCCACAAAATCCCGTCGTCGTCGCATATAAACGGAATTTCGTCTCTGAGATTTACGGGAATTTTCATATCGCATAAAATCTTTTTGACTTTGCGGTGATGAGCTCGCAAAAGGTAAACATCACCTTCCCGTCTGTTTCTTGCATAAAGAGTACCTTTAATTTTATCATTATTAACAGATACAGTTATTAACGAATTGTAAATATTGCCGACAGATGAGCGTAATAAGCCGATATTATCGGTGATTCCGATAATATATTTACCGTCAAGACACTCGCGAATACCTCCGTCAAGCCGACAGGAATACTCTTTTGCCTTTTCGGCGCATTGGGGTGCGACTCTCGAAAAATAAACCGTCTCACCCGCAAACAAAGTCACGCCGTCGGGAAAAGCGACTTTTCCGTCCGACAGCGACAGTATAAGCTTCGATGCCGAAGCAAAACTCGCTCTCGACACATCTGCAGTGCTTTCTCTGCCGTACATAATTTTAAGAACTCTTGCGAGGACAGGACGGCAAAGGCCTGCGAGTTTTTCTCTTTTCGGAGCAAATCCGTTTTGAAAAACGAAATCTTTTGCAAGCGCATCAAGCGCTCCGTCGTCCTCTCTTGCGAAATCCGACGCCGCCAGCACGTTTTCCGCAGCACGGGGATTTATTTTCTTAAGAACCGGCGTCACCGAATGTCTTATGAGATTTCTCGTATAATCGTCGCTTTCGTTTGTCGAATCGGTAACATACGAAATCCCGTTTAACTTGCAATATTCTCTTATTTCTTCGGAGTCAAGGCACAGAAGCGGTCTTAAGTACTGTCCTCTGACGGGCGATATCCCGCCGACACCCCTTGTTCCGCTCCCTCTCACGAGGTTGAAAACGACCGTTTCGAGATTATCGTCGGCATTGTGAGCGGTAGCCGCAAAGACTTTTTCGACGTTTGAGGAAATCTCGTTCGCTATTTTATTTCTGCATCTGTCGAAAAACTCATAGCGTATATTTCTCGCACATTCTTCGGTTCCGAGCTTCTCTTTTTCGGCAATTGACAAAACGTCGATTTTCTCCTCGATAAAAGGAATATTTCTTTCGGCGCAAAAATCTCTTGCGAATTCGTTGTCACGGGTCGCCTCGTCGCCTCTTATCATATGGTTTAAATGGCAGGCGTAAAGTTTCACGCCTTTCAGATATTTATTCAAAAAAGCAAGAAGAAACGCCGAATCGGCGCCGCCGGAAAAACCCACCGCAACGGCTTCGGCATTTTCAAGCAAGTCGGCAATGCCCGTTTTTCTTGCGTATTCACAGACTTTGAGGTAAATTCTGTCCTTCACGCTACTCTCCCGAAATTTTAAATTAACCGCATGACGGTTTTGTGATAAAGCAATGATTTTTCAGTGACATCCGCCGTTTCCCGCATCTTTCGAAAACAGAAGTGACAGAACGGTTTTCCCGAAAAACAAAATCATAAAGGAAACGACAACGGCTTCAATCGCTTCTCCCGCAAGAGACAAATCGGGCAGCAGTGCTCTTGACAGCTCCGTTGTTCCCCTTTCGCATATTGCCGCCGTCAGCAGAAGAAGATGACCCGTGAGCATCAAAAAAAGAGCTCTGAACATTCTGTCGGCGTTTTTTCTTATGTATTTTGAAATTCTTTCCATTTTTCTCTCCAAGCCTTTTTTATATTGTATCATGCAAGGCACGGACAATCAATGAAAAATATGTTCCGTTTACGGAAGCTTTATCCTTTTATATAGATTATACATTCCGAAGCGCTCTTTGTCAAGAAAGCACAAAAAGTCGGGAATATCCGTTTTTACGGCACCGAAAAAGGGCTTTCCCGACGCAAAGCCCTCTCAAACCGATGTCACGGAATGAAATCTCCGTCGAAGTGCAATAATAGCAAACGACGGTTATATAAGTCCCGTTATGAATATTTCGATTCCGATACCTATAAGTATCGCTCCGCCGAGAATCGAGGCTTTCCCCGAAATTTTCGTTCCGAAAGTTTTGCCGATTTTAAGCCCGACGGTACAAAGGACGAAAGTCACGGCTCCTATTATCAGCGCTTCGACTGCGGCTTCGGTGAAAGAATAGGAAGATATCGTAAATCCGACGGAGAGAGCGTCAATCGATGTCGCAACGCCCTGAATCAAAAGAGCGCCCATTCCGACCGCCGTTCCTTTCTCGTCGCCGTCCTTATTTTTAATTCCCTCGTAAAGCATTTTTCCGCCCACGTATCCGAGAAGTGCAAGGGCGATATAGGGTATATATTTTTGAAATGCGGTGAATTTCTCCGCAACCGTATGTACGCAAAACCAGCCGATGAGCGGCATTATTATCTGAAAAGCGCAAAACGTTCCCGCAACGAGACACATTTTCGTTTTTTTCATATCGGGCTCGTTAAGTCCGTTTGCCATAGAGACCGAAAAGGCATCCATTGCAAGTCCTATGCCGAACAAAACCGAATTGACGAAAAACAGAAAATCGAAATTCATAAAGCAGTACCTCCGCTTACCGTATAAAACGAATTACATTCTACCACACCATGCGAAAAAAATCAATGTTTTTTTGTTTTTCATACGAAAAAAGCAAAAAACGGGAATTAATATTTTTGATTACGGCGCTTTATTCTATTGTCAACGGCATAAAAATATGATACAATAGCTTTATTAAAAGCGGACAAGATGCGCCGGAGAAATAATTTTAAAAAAAGAGGTGTCAAACGGCA
>CAYXMB010000024.1:0-8664 GCA_964466085.1 uncultured Ruminococcus sp. | reverse complement strand
TGACCATACAGAGGAAAATACGATGAACGAAAAGAACCGACATACAATAAAAAAGCGACTTACGAAAAAAGACGTACTGACCATACCCAATTTGCTGACCTGCGTTCGGATTTTGCTTATTCCCGTAATTATCGTTCTTTACTCTTATAAATACGACGTTGCCGCAGTTTCCGTCATTCTCCTTTCCGCCGCAACCGATATCGCCGACGGAATTATCGCGAGAAAATGCAATATGATTTCGGATTTGGGTAAATTTATCGACCCCGTTGCCGACAAGCTCACTCAAGGTATCATCTGCATTTGCCTTGCATCAAGGCACTCGAAAATGTGGATGCTCATATGTATTCTTCTTATCAAAGAAACTCTCATGTTTCTCATGGGTTGTCTTGTTTTGAAGCTCACGGATACCGTTGCCGGTGCGAAATGGTACGGCAAAGCGTGCACGGTTATTACAGAAGGAATTATAATGATTCTCGTGCTTTGGCACTCGATTTCCGACATCACGGCAAATATCCTTATCGATATTTGCATAACGGCAATCCTCGCCTCATTCGTGCTCTATGCTCAATTCTATGCAAGGCTTTTGAAAGATAAGCTTTCGGAAATCGTAAAAAACAAAAAGATTTCTTCGGCAATAAAAGCTACCGTAATTTTCCTTTGGATTTGCGTTATAGTATTCTTTATAGTAAACCGAAAAGATTTCACGCTTAACGGTATTATGGAATACGTCCCTCAAAACCCGATTTTAACCGTTGTCATGATGCTCTTCCTTTTCGCATTGAAAAGCGTCAGCGTAGTGATTTACATTGCGATTCTTTATGCGGCATGCGGTATTATTTTCCCTTTGCCGATAGCTCTTGCAATCGACGTCGTCGGTACGGCGATTTCGCTCAGCATTCCCTATTTTCTCGGAAAATGGGCGGGTTCGGGACTTACCGAAAAAATCGCAAACAAATATCCGAAAATAAAATATATTAAGTCCATAGGCAAAAACAACGACTTCGCATTTTCTCTTATTGCGAGAATCATCGGAATTCTTCCCGCCGACCTTGTCAGTTTCTACATGGGTGCATGCGGTCTCGAATATAAAAAATATCTTGCCGGAGGTCTTCTCGGTTTCTCGGTTTCGATGATTACTTTTTCCGTGATGGGAATGAGCGTCTCCGACCCGACGTCTCCCGAATTTATCATTTCCCTCGCCGTCGAAGCGATTTTTATGTCGGTGTCCGTCGTTTTCATCGCCGTCAAAAAAGCTTCCGCTAAGAAAAAAGGAAAAGAAACAAGCGAAGAAAATTAAGCATTTTCCGATTCGATAATACTTAACGGTATTCCGAAATATTCCCGAATGTAAAATCGCCCCGCCTGCGGAAAACACTTTGCACGAAGCGTTTCCCGTAGGCGGGGCTGTGTTGTTTTGAAACATTCCCGCACCGATTTGCAAAACAAACCCGCACCGAAAATTTATCCCGTTTGCAAAAGCGGAACCGGCTGAATTCAATTTAAAAAAGACAGATTCCCGATTGAATCTGTCTGAAGTTCAATCCGAGTAACGCTCGGATGAAACCTTCGACATAACGCCACAGATGAAATTAAATCCGCATCCGAAATCCCCGTGAAACGGGATTTCACCGCAAAGCGATTTCATCCGCCGACGGCGGATTTATTTTACCGACGGAGAATTCAGCTTAAAAAAACAGATCGCTTTCGCAATCTGTTTTTTATGGCAGGGGCGCAAAGACTTGAACTCTGGGCCCGCGGTTTTGGAGACCGCTGCTCTACCAACTGAGCTACACCCCTGTATTACCTTGCTATTATATCATATTATTTCGGCTTTTGCAAGCCTTTTTTTATATTTTTTCGCTTTTCGGCAAAAAACAGGGCGAATACCGAAAATTTCACCCCGCTTTTTGCCGTTTGAGCTTAAAATTTATCCTTACGCCTGAAATTTTTCAAGTCTATCACGTATTTCGGATATAAATTCATCCGTCGTAACGGCCGTCGCCTTGAAACCTTCTTTGACAAGAGGGACAAGGTCGCCCGTCATTACACCGCTCTCAAGCGTTTCCATACATGCCTTTTCAAGATTATCGGCAAAAGCGCAAAGGTCCGCAAGCCCGTCTTTCTCGCCTCTGCACCGAAGCGCTCCGCTCCATGCGAAAATAAGCGCCATCGGGTTTGTCGATGTTTTTTCGCCTTTGAGATACCTGTAATAATGACGTGTTACCGTTCCGTGCGCCGCTTCGTATTCATAGTTTCCGTCGGGGCTGACGAGAACGCTTGTCATCATCGCAAGAGAGCCGAATGCGGTCGATACCATATCGCTCATAACGTCGCCGTCATAATTTTTAAGAGCCCAGATAAAGCCGCCCTCGCTTCTTATAACTCTCGCTACGGCATCGTCGATAAGAGTATAGAAATAGCTTATTCCCGCTTTTTCGAAGCGTTCCTTGTATCTCTCGTTGTAGATTCTCTCGAAAGTCAGCTTGAATGTTTGGTCATATTGCTTCGATATCGTATCTTTGGCGGAAAACCACAAATCCTGTCCGACGCTCAAAGCATATTCAAAGCACGAAACGGCGAAAGACTCAATGGAGCTGTCAAGGTTATACTGTCCTTGCAATACTCCGCCGCCGTCGGTGAAACCGTGAACTTCGGAGTTGAAAGTTTCTTTTCCGTTTTCGTCCGTGAAAACAAGTCTTGCCGTGCCCTTTGACGGCACTCTGTACTCGCACGCCTTATATACGTCACCGTATGCATGACGTGCTATCGTTATGGGCTTTTTCCAAGTTCTGACGTACGGAACAGTGAAATTTGTCGTTATGGGCGCTCTGAAAACGGTGCCGTTCAGTATCGCACGAATCGTTCCGTTCGGACTTTTCCACATTTCGGAAAGGTTGTATTCTTCCACACGCTGTTTGTTCGGAGTTATGGTGGCGCATTTAACGCCGACACCGTATTTTTTATTTGCTTCTGCGGCTTCAACCGTAACCGCATCTTCGGTTGCTTCCCTGTTTTGGAGGGAAAGGTCGTAATATTCGACTTTGAGGTCGACGAAAGGATTGATTAACTCATCCTTTATGCTTTTCCAAATAACTCTTGTCATTTCGTCGCCGTCCATCTCGACAAGCGGCGTTTTCATCTGTATTTTATTCACGTTGCACCTCAATTGTTTTTCGTATAAGGAAGAAGTCCGCCGGCCTTGAGTATCGCCGTCTGTCTTGCGGAGAAATCGCACACGAGCGGTATTTTCTCACCGGTCGTCAGATTTTCAAGTACGGCGTTGCCGCTTTCAATCATGCCGTGTACTCCGTCGATTCGAAGTTTATCGCCCTCACCGAGTTTTTCGTAATCGGAAACATCTTTAAAGGTCAAAGGCAAAATACCCGCATTTATGAGATTTGCCGCATGAATTCTCGCAAAACTTTTCGCAATTACCGCTTTGACTCCGAGATAAAGAGGTACAAGCGCCGCATGTTCCCTTGACGAACCCTGACCGTAGTTTGTTCCGCCGACTATTATATTTGTCTTGTTTGCTTTAGCCCTTTCGGGGAACGTCTCGTCGCATACCGCAAAGCAGAACTTAGACAAATGAGGAATATTGGAACGGTACGGCAATATTTTAGCGCCTGCCGGCATAATGTGGTCGGTTGTGATATTATCTCCGACTTTCAGCGTCAAAGTCGCTTCAAGCGTATCTTCAAGAGGCTTCGTTTCGGGGAACGACTTTATATTGGGACCTTTTACGACCGTTACACTATCGGCACTCTCGGCAGGTTCGGGCATAATTACCGCACTGTCGTCGATTTTGAATTTTTCGGGCATTTCGATTTCGGGATATTCTCCGAGTTCTCTGGGGTCCGTGAAGCGCCCCGTAACGGCGGATGCCGCCGCAACTTCGGGAGAGACAAGATATACGCTTGCGTCACGTGTTCCGCTTCTGCCTTCGAAATTTCGGTTGAAAGTTCTGAGAGACACACCTGCGGAATTCGGTGAAAATCCCATGCCGATGCAAGGACCGCACGCACATTCAAGCACTCTCGCACCCGATGATATAATATCGGAAAGTGCGCCGACATCGGCAAGCTGAGAAAGCACTTGCTTTGAACCCGGCGAAACCGAAAGGCTTACCGTATCGGCTATTTTTCTGCCTTTGAGAACTGCGGCAACACGAAGCATATCACGCAGAGAGGAGTTCGTGCAAGAGCCTATGCAAACCTGATTTACGGCAATATCGGAAAGTTCCGAAACTTTTTTGATATTGTCGGGGGAGTGAGGACATGCCGCAAGCGGTTCAAGCGTCGAAAGGTCGATATCTATTATTCTGTCATAGACGGCGTCGGCATCGCTTTCAAGAGGAACGAAATCCGCTTCTCTTCCCTGCGCCGCAAGAAATTCTCTTGTCACTTCATCCGACGGGAAAATCGACGTCGTCGCACCGAGCTCCGTTCCCATGTTTGTAATCGTGGCTCTTTCGGGAACCGAAAGGGTCTTTATTCCCTCTCCGCCCCATTCGATAACGGCGCCGACTCCGCCCTTCACGGACAGAATTCTGAGTATTTCAAGGCTGACGTCCTTTGCGCTGACCCATGCCGGGAGTTTTCCCGTAAGGTTGACTTTATACATTTTGGGCATCGTGATGTAGTACGCTCCTCCGCCCATTGCGACCGCAACGTCCATTCCGCCGGCACCCATTGCAAGCATACCTATACCGCCGCCTGTCGGGGTATGGCTGTCGGAACCGATGAGAGTTTTTCCCGGCTTTCCGAACCTTTCAAGGTGAACCTGATGGCATATTCCGTTACCGGGTCTTGAAAAGCGAATACCGTATTTTTTCGCAACGGACTGAATATAAAGATGGTCATCGGCATTTTCAAATCCCGACTGAAGCGTGTTGTGGTCGATATACGCAACGGAAAGTTCCGTCTTGACTCTCGGCACTCCTATGGCTTCGAATTCGATATAAGCCATAGTACCCGTCGCATCCTGCGTCAGAGTCTGGTCTATGCGGAGCGCAATTTCGCTCCCTCTTATCATTTCACCTTCGACTATATGCTCTTTGATTATTTTTTCGGCAATTGTGTAACCCATTTTACTTCTCCGTTTTCAATATACTCAATTCCGCATTTGCCACATGTGCGGCGGCAAGTTTTTCGGCAAGAGGCGCATCGTGCGATGCGACGGCTTCGAATATAGCCCTGTGCTCTTTCAGGGAATCCTTTGCACGGTGTGTGTCGGAAATTGAAATTTTTCTGTATTTAACGACTTTCTTATGAAGCATCTCCAAAGTATCGGCAAGCGGTGCGCTTTTACACATCGAATAAAGTTTTGCGTGAAATTCGTTGTCTTCTTCTTTTATGCTGTCGGTCTTTTCCTTTGTCGTATAGAATTCCTGAAGGTCGACAATCGCACGGAGATTTTCTATATCCTCGTCGGTTGCGTTTTCCGCAGCCATTGCCGCCGCCATTCCCTCGATACGCTTTCTGACCTCGTATATCACTCTGATGTCTTCATAGGAAATACCGATTACAACCGCTCCTTTGGGGCTCATCTCGATAATATGCTCTTGAGCCAGTCTTTTCAGAGCTTCACGCACGGGAGTCCTGCTGACGCCGAGTTCTTCGCAAAGTTTAAGCTCCGTCAACACGTCTCCTCTTTCGTATTTTCCGGATAATATATCTCTCTCAAGGTTTTCGAAAACCTGCTGAGATATTGAAATGCTCTTGTGTTCTATCATCTTTTCTTCCTTTCACGGAAACGGTTCTCCGCATATTCCTCTATTTTTGCCTCAAGTTCTCCGGGAGATATCGACGTTAATCTGCCTCCCTCGTATTCGGTATCAACCCACTCTTTGAGCTTTGCGACAAGCGGGTCTTTCTTGTCAACCGAATGTTCTCCGTCAAGACGGTAATGCTCGTTTATCCAATATGCTATTCCCGCAAGTCCCGACGTTTTGCTTATCGCAACGGCGGCGGGTCTGTTGAGAAGCTTTTTGGTATTGAAAATATTATATATCTCCTCGTCCTTCAAAAGTCCGTCGGCATGTATTCCGGCTCTCGTCGTGTTAAAACTTTCGCCGACGTACGGCGTCATCGGAGGTATTTTGTAACCTATTTCATCCCTGAAATAATCGGCGATTTCGGTAATCGCGGTCGGGTCCATTCCGTCGAAAGAACCTCTGAAAGCGGCATATTCGAATACCATCGCCTCAAGCGGAATATTGCCCGTTCTCTCCCCTATTCCGAGAAGTGAGCAGTTGACGGCGCAAGCCCCGTAAAGCCATGCCGCAGACGCATTGGAAACGGCCTTGTAAAAATCGTTGTGACCGTGCCACTCAAGATATTCGCTCTGCACGTCGGCATATTGCTGGAGACCGTAAATAATTCCCGGAACGCTTCTCGGAAGTGCAACTTCGCTGTAGGGTATGCCGTATCCCATCGTGTCGCACGCTCTTATTCTGACGGGTATTCCGGCATCCCTCGACATTTTCATAAGTTCGTTTACAAAGGGAACGACAAATCCGTAAAAATCCGCTCTCGTTATATCTTCAAGATGACATCTCGGTATTACACCGGCTTCGAAAGCGTCGGCGATTACCCTCAGGTAGTGATCCATGCACTCCCGTCTTGTCATCTTCATTTTTTTGAAAATATGGTAGTCACTGCAACTGACGAGAATCCCCGTTTCCTTGATTCCCATATCACGCACCATTTTGAAGTCCTCTTTGTTGGCACGTATCCAAGTCGTAATTTCGGGGAATTTAAGTCCCAAATCACGACATCTCTCTATTGCTTCACGGTCTTTTTTACTGTATGCGAAAAATTCGGTTTGCCTTATTATTCCGTAAGGTCCGCCGAGTTTCGACATAAGCTTGTAAAGCTCCACTATCTGCTCTACCGTATACGGTTCAACCGATTGCTGACCGTCTCTGAGCGACGTATCGGTAATCCATATTTCCTCAGGCATTCCCGTCGGCACCTTTCTGTGGTTAAACGGTATCTTCGGAACAGTATCGTAATCGTAAATATCACGGTACAAATTCGGCTCCTTTACATCCTGCAAAGAGTATTTGAAACTCTTTTGCTCAAGCAAATTGGTTTTATTCGATATTTCAAGCATAAGCAAGCCTCCTTTTGTATTAATGTATACAATTATACTCTTTCGCCGTGCATTTGTCAAGCATTGTTTTTTTTGAATTATATTATACAGGCGTTATTTGTGTCGCCTTGTTGCCCGTATCCGCCTCGCCTTGAAATTACGGTAATAAGCTCGCTTTAAAAAGACGAAAAGGCAACGCTTCGGGGCGTCGCCTTCGGAATTTTATTTGTCTTGTACAGCACTTAAGGCTTCAACGATTCCGGCTTTCTTGGCTTTATATTTTTCAAGTTTTTCACGCTCTGCCGCAACGACGTTTTCGGGGGCACGGGACGTAAAGTTTTCGTTGGAAAGTTTTCCTTCGCAACGCTTGATTTCGCCGTCGACTGCGGAAAGTTCACGGTTCAGTCTTTCCCGTTCCGCCGCAAAATCGACCATGTCGGAAAGCGGAATATATATTGTCGCCGAATCGGTAATTATACGCACCGCACCTTCCTCACCGTAGCCGTCGACAACGGCAACTTCGGATGCACCGGCGAGTCTTTCGAAGAAAGGATACGTTTCGGGACCGAATGCTTCGGTGCTTGAGGTGACAATATAAACCTTCGCCTTGCGGGAATGAGCGACGTTCATTTCGGCACGGCGGGCTCTTATCGCCTTTATAGCCTCGATAACTTTCTCCATTTCGGCGCTTTCTTCTTCAAAGCAAAGTTTATCCGAAAATTCGGGATACCTTTCAATCATGATACTGCCGTTTGTTCCGGGAAGATTGGAATAAATTTCTTCGGTTATAAACGGCATAAACGGATGAAGAAGTTTCAGCGTTTCGGCAAGAACCCATGCGAGAACATTCTGCGCAACGGCGCTTCTCTTTGAGCCTTTGTCGGATACCGACGCTTTGGAAAGTTCAATGTACCAGTCGCAATAAACATCCCATATGAAATCGTAGAGAGTGCCGAGTGCGATTCCGAGTTCGTAGCGGTCAAGGTTCGTATTTACGTTTTCCGCAGCTTTTGTGAATCGGGTCAGAATCCATTTGTCCTCAAGTGCAAGCTCTTTTTCGTCGGGAAGTTTTATTTCTTCGATGTCGAGATTCATCATAACGAATCTTGCGGCATTCCAGAGTTTATTTGCGAAGTTACGTGCACTTTCGATTTTCTCGTCGGAAAATCTCATATCGTTTCCGGGACTGTTACCCGTTGTCAGCGCAAAGCGGAGCGCATCTGCGCCGTATTTGTCGATAATTTCAAGCGGGTCGATTCCATTGCCGAGAGATTTCGACATTTTTCTTCCTTCGGCGTCTCTTACAAGACCGTGAATCAAAACTGTATCGAACGGTACCTCTCCCGTGTATTCGAGAGCCGAGAAAATCATTCTCGAAACCCAGAAAGTTATTATATCGTAACCCGTGACGAGCGTATTTGTCGGATAGAAATACTTAAGGTCTTCCGTAACGTCGGGCCAGCCCATCGTCGAAAAAGGCCAGAGTGCCGACGAGAACCACGTGTCGAGAGTATCGGGGTCCTGCGTCATATAAGCTCCGCAATCGGGACACTTATCGACATCGTGTTC
>CAYXMB010000023.1:0-12538 GCA_964466085.1 uncultured Ruminococcus sp. | reverse complement strand
TTTTTACCGTAGGAGGTGAGTGCTTTGGAAGACACATCGGCAAAACTTAAAAAGGGGCTCCCGGAGCTTCTTTCACCCGCCGGAAATTACAGAGCACTTGTTGCGGCAATTGATGCTGGCGCCGATGCGGTTTATTTCGGTGCCTCCGATTTCAATGCCAGAATGAGGGCGAAAAACTTTACATCGGAAGAACTTTCAAACGCTCTGGCACTTTGCCGAAATTACGGCATTAAATCTTACGTTACGGTTAATACAAGGCTCCATGACAGAGAACTCGGCGAGGCACTGAAGCTTATTGCGAGGCTTTGGGAAAACGGAGCGACGGCGTTTATTGTCGCCGACATCGGGCTTGCAAGCCTTATAAAAAAACACATACCGTCGGCGGAGATACACGCAAGCACTCAGCTTTCGGGTCATTCTTCGCTTGATGCCGAAGTTTTTTCAAAACTCGGATTTTCGAGAATGGTATGCCCTCGCGAAATGTCGCTTGAAGAAATCGGAAATCTCGTCGAAAAATCCCCTATTGAAATAGAAATGTTCGTTCACGGGGCACACTGTGTTTCGTTTTCGGGACAGTGCATGATGAGCTATGCTATGGGCGGAAGAAGCGGAAATCGGGGCGAATGCGCTCAGCCGTGCCGACTTCCGTTCGATATGCCCGGCATCAAAAACAGGTATCCTTTAAGTCTTGCGGATATGAGCCTTGCGACTCATATCGAAGATATTATAAAAACGGGCGTTGCCTCTCTCAAAATAGAGGGAAGGCAAAAAAGTGCCGAATACGTTTACGGGGTTACGTCGGTATACAGAAAACTTCTCGATGAAAAGAGAAACGCATCAAAAGAGGAAACGGATTACTTATTCGGCCTTTTCAACAGAGGAAAATTCACAAGCGGATATTTATCGGGTTCCTATAAAGGAATGCTCGGAGTCAGGGGCGATGCAAATGTCGTTCCGTCGGCAATCTCAAAAAAATTCGATAAAGTCGAAAAGAAAATTCCGATAGACGCATACCTTACGCTCGAAATCGGAAAATGTGCCTCTCTCGTTTTAAAATCGGGAGAAAAGACGGCTAAAGTCGAAGGCAATACCGTTTCGGAAAACTGCGACGGAAAGGCAATGAGTCGCGAAGCGGCAACGAAAAATCTCTCAAGGCTCGGCAATACTCCCTTTGTGCTCCGCAACCTAACGTACGAAGCGGACGGCAATGCGTTTTGTACTTTATCGGAGCTGAATGCGCTTAGGCGCACGGCTTGCGACAAACTGTGCGAAATCGAAAAACGGCAAGTTCCGCCATTGCCCATTGCGGTTGAGCGCCGAAAGAACATTTCGAAAAAGAAAGCCGTTTTTACGGCGGAAGTTTCGAGTGTGAAAGAAATAAGCGAAAAAGCGAAATCGTTTTTCGATAAAATCTACGTGCCGATAGAAGATGCAACGTTTGCCGACGGAGAAAAAATATGCGTTTCTCTACCGCCTCTTGCGTTTGACGGGAATATTTCGGAATACGAAAAAAAGTTATCCGGATATACGGGAGAGGTTATGGCGCACGGCTTCGGCGAGGCTCTTTTCGCAAAAAGACTCGGGCTGAAATGCGTTTCGTCGTTCAGAATCAACGTTTTAAATTCCTACGCCGCAAAAATCGCATCGGAATATTTCGACAACATATGTATTTCTCACGAAGCGCCGTTGGGACTTCTTTCCGAAATCCCCGAAAAATCTTCGGTTGTAATCTACGGAAAAATACCGCTCATGCACACTCAAAGATGCATGATTTCAAACGGCGGAGAAGTTTGCCCCTTTGAAGGCAACGGCGGCAGAAAAAAAAGCCTTGCCGAAAAAGTAAAAAAAGACTCAAAGCACATTACGTGCGACGGTGTTCTTTGTCGCACGGAAATGACGGACAGAACGGGAAGGCACTTCGGCATCATCGGGCTTTGCGACTGTTCCAACGTTATATACAATTCCCATCCGATTTATATGGCGGACAAAATGTCTTATCTGTCGCTTTATCCGACAGACAGATACCATTTCATCTTTTCGTTTGAAAGCGCAAAAGAAATCGACAGGGTAATCGACGCATATGAAAAAGGGACGGCTCCCGACGTCGGTGAAATCAGAAGAATCAAGTGACTTCCGAAAGGTACGGTACATAAAAATGGAGTTCAAAGTAAAGATTAAAAAACTCAGAAACGACGCATGTATTCCCGAATATGCGACATCGGGTGCCGCCGCTTGCGACTTATGCTATGCGGGCGATACGGTCATCTCGCTGAAGCCGAATGAAACGAAACTTGTCCCTACGGGAATCGCAATTTCGATGCAGGACAACAAGGTAGCGGCACTTATTTATGCCAGAAGCGGTCTTGCATCGAAACACGGTATCGCTCCGGCCAACTGCGTCGGGGTAATAGACAGCGATTACAGAGGAGAAATAAAAGTCCCTCTCAGAAACAGCTCCGATGCGGAATTCTTCATTTCGCCGAAAGACAGAATAGCACAGCTTATATTCACGCCGATTTACAGTGCGGTTTTCGAAGAATGCGACGAGCTCGACAAAACGTGCAGAGGCGAGGGCGGATTCGGTTCAACCGGGAAGTGACGTTTTATGAAAAGAATCATTCTTGCGTCAAAATCGCCGAGAAGGCATGAAATACTTAATATTGCGGGACTCCCGCACGAAGTCAGAGTCTCCGACGCCGATGAAAAAGTGAATGCCGACGTGCCGTGTCGTGAGGCTGTTAAGATAATAGCCGAGAGAAAATCCGCAGCCGTACTTTGCGACGTCCTTGCGGAAAAAGCAAACGGAGAAAACCGTGATTTTGTTATAATAGCCGCCGACACGGCACTTGAAGTCGACGGCGTTATGCTCGGAAAGCCGAGTGATACGGAAGATGCAAAGCGAATGCTTCGCATGATTTCGGGAAGATGCCACTTCGTTCATACGGGGATTGCCGTAACCGACGGAAATAAGACGGTTTGCGAGACCGTCACGACGACGGTTTCCATGCGGGAAATCTCCGAAAAAGAGATATGCGGCTACGCCGAAAGCGGGGAATGTCTCGACAAAGCGGGAGCGTTCGTCGAATCGATTGTCGGTGACTGCTTCAACGTTATCGGATTGCCTCTTTGCAGAACATGCGAGGTTTTATCCGAGTTCGGCATATCTCTGTATTAAAACCGATAATATTCTTTAAGGATTTAAGATTAAAACATCTTGCAACTTAAGATTCAAATAAACGAAAACCTCCGATTGAGGTGAAGAAAGGATAACCGATGAGCAAAAGTATAGGAATAGATCTCGGCACCGCAAACACCGTTGTGTGCGTCAGGGGCAAGGGAATCACACTCAGAGAACCCTCCGTTGTCGCAGTTGAAACAAGAGGAAAAAAAGTCGTTGCGGTCGGAAACGAGGCAAAACTTATGCTCGGCAAAACACCGGGAAGTATAATAGCAATGAGACCGCTTAAGGACGGGGTAATTGCGGAATTCGATTTCACAACGCAAATGCTGAGGCATTTTTTCAAAAAAATATCGGGGAACACGATATTCAGCAGACCGAAAGTTATGATATGCGTTCCTTTCGGCGTTACCGAAGTCGAAAAAAGAGCCGTTCAGGACGTGACCCTCGAAGCGGGTGCGCAAAGTGTCGGACTTATCGAAGAGCCCATTGCCGCCGCCATAGGTTCGGGGCTCAAAGTTGAATCGGCCAGAGGAAGTATGATAGTCGATATAGGAGGCGGCACTACGGAAGTTGCCGTCACAAGTCTCGGCGGAATAGTTCTGTCGAAATCGCTTCGGATTGCGGGCGATGAACTTGACGATGCAATCGTATCCTACATAAAAAGGAAATACAACGTCCTCATCGGAGAGGTGACGGCGGAATATCTCAAAAAGAGTATAGGAAGCGTTCATCCCGCAGCAGACAAAGGTATAATGGAGGTCAGAGGCAGAAACCTTCTCAACGGGCTTCCCGCAATTATAACCGTTAATTCCGGCGAAATCAGAGAAGCTATGTACGAGCAATTGACGCACATTATCGAATGTATAAGAAGCACCCTTGAGAACACTCCGCCGGAGCTTTCAAGCGATATTTACGATAACGGCATAATGCTTGCGGGCGGCGGCGCTCTTCTTGCGGGACTTGATATTTTGGTAACGCAAGTTACGGGAATCAAAGCGATTGTGGCAAAAAATCCGCTTGACAGCGTTGCTGTCGGCATAGGTCACGTTATCGAAAACGACAGCGGCGGTGTAAATTACAGAAACCGTTACAAAGGCATTTAAAAATCCGCATCGGAACGGGAGGTGAAGTTATGTCGGGTTTTGTAAAAAATAAATTTTTCATGATTATGGTAGTTCTTATGCTGTTTTTCACCATAGTCCCTTCCGTGCTGACGGCAACGGGATCGGGAAATTATGTAAAAAACGCTCTTAACGTTGCCGTTTCACCTCTGCAAAAGCTTTTTAACTACGCAACCGATGCAATAGAAGGCTTTACGTCGTATTTCACGGAATTCGACAGAATAATCGACGAAAACAACTCCCTCAAAGAAGAAAACCGACAGCTCAAAGAACAAATTGCCGACGTTGAAAAAACGGAGCAGATGAACGAGTGGCTTTACAGCTACCTTGAGCTCAAAAGAGAACATATGGATTTTACCTATGCGTTGGCAAGCGTTATAGGACGTGAAGCGGGAAACTATATGACCGTGTTCACCCTTGATAAAGGCACCATTCACGGCATATCGGCAGGTATGCCCGCCGTGACCGATTACGGCGTTGTGGGATACGTATCCGATGTCGGAACGGATTGGTGCAAGGTAGTAACTCTTCTCGAATCGGGAAGTGCCGTCGGAGCATATATCGAAAGAACCGAAGAAACGGGTGTTGTCAAAGGAGATTTTGCCCTTTCGTCGGAGGGACTTTGCCTTATGTATTATATCGGGGCCGATTCCACAGTAACGGAAGGCGACAGAATTTTCACAAGCGGTTACGGAAGCGTTTATCCGAGAGGTCTTCTTATAGGATACGTCGAAAAGACCGAGCCCGACCCCAACACGCAAACTTTGACGGCTTATATAAGACCTTCGGAACAAATGACGGATATTACGAAACTCATGATAATTACCTCCGACGGGGTGACACAGGATGAGTGAGAAAAAACAAAAGAGGAGAGGTGTGCGTCCTCAAAGAGTCAAGCTTCCCGACGGAACATGGGTTGTCTATATGGGCGAAACCGGCAAAGCGCAGGTTAGAGACAAAGGAGACGCAAGAGCGGAAAATAAAGCCGAGCTCACGGAAAAAGAGCACACCCCCGACATCTCCCGTCAAACACCGAACGGTATCGGTACAAATTTAGGCCGTCCTGTCGGAGGTGCGGCGGGAAAAAGGCAAAACGGCGCCGTACCTAATCCGAGACGGAACGGTTCACACGTGCGCCGAAGCCCCAACGCCAAAGCACGAAGCACAAGCACAGTGAAAAACGCCGCAGACGCTTTTTTCAAAAAAATTGTCGATAAAATATATACGGCCCGCATGTCGGTGTCGATTGACGTCGCCGACTTGTTCAGAGGTGCCGTTGTCGGGCTTTTGATTCTTCTTTTCGCAATGCTTCAGACTACGGTATTCTCAAGGTTTAAACTTTTCGGAGCCGTTCCCGACCTTATGCTCTCTCTCGTTATTGCAATCGGTGTCACCGAAGGAGAGCGCTGGGGAGCGGTAGTCGGACTTATTTGCGCCGTTTTGATAGAATCAATCGGCGGCAGCGGCATTACCCTGCTACCTCTTTTATATGTCCCGGCGGGGTTCGCAACGGGAATTTTAGGCACGTTTTATTACAAGGACTCAATTCCCGTAAGAACGATTTATTCGGCGTCGGCAGGACTTTTGAGAAGCGTTATAACGGTAATTTGCACGCTCCTCGCCTACGAAAAAGTAAGCTTCGGTCTTATGATGACGAAAATCGTTGTTCCCGAATACTTTTCAACTCTCCTAACGTCGGTAATACCGCACGTCGTGACATTTTTCGCACTGAAATCTTTTCATAAATCAAGAGCGGAAAGAGTAAACTGATTTTATTTGCATTTCATATTCTATTCGAAAGGAGGCTGACGTTTTGAAAAACAGAGCACATCTTGCAAGATACGTATTCATCGGCGTTTTGTCGGTCGCTTTCGTCGTCGTTTTTTTGATTCGACTTATCAATATTAACGTAACGGGAAGCGGTTATTATTCGGAGACAGCTCATAATAATTATACTGAGAGAACCGAAACATTGCAGGCACTTCGGGGCGAGATATACGACAGAAACGGAAAGCCTCTCGTAACAAACGAATATCATTATAATCTGTATTTCGACTACGGCGCTTTTTCGACAATGACGAATGCCGAGAAAAACGAGGTCATACTGAGACTTGCGGAATGTGTCGAAGAAAAAAAGGAAAGTGAAAAAGTCGGCGAGATTAAATCACCGTTTTTGGAAATTTCAAACAGCTCCGGTACGGAATACAATATCGAATACGACAGCTCTTTCATGTCGACGGTCTACGGTTCGAGGCTTGAAAAACTGATTTCGGATATTACGGAAAAGGAAGAACTTCCTTCCGCAGAGGAAGCTCGGGAAAAACTGCTTTACAGGTACGGGCTTATCGACAATGACGAAAATTCCGTTTATTTCGGATCCGACGAGGCACTTTTGCTCTCACTCCGACTTGACATGGAGCTTCACAATTTTTCACATTCGGAGCCTTACGTTTACGTAAGCGACGTCGGGCTTGAACTTGTGACTTTGGTCGAAGAAGAAGCACTTCGGGGGGTTAAGGTATCAACGGAAGTCAAGCGCATATACAACTACGAAGGATACGCCTCCCACATTCTCGGAAGAACCGGAAAAATTCAAGAATCGAAAGCCGATTATTATAAAGAACTCGGATATTCGATGAATTCGGTTGTCGGAGTATCCGGAGCCGAAGAGGCTTTCGAAGAATACCTTCACGGCACCGACGGAGAAAAAACCGTCGTTGAGGATGAATACGGAAACGTCATCGACGAATACGTATCGAAAGAGCCCGTTGCCGGAAAAAACGTTTACCTGACGATAGATATCGACCTTCAGATAACGGCGGAAAACGCACTTGCCGACAATATCGAGCTTATCGTGAAAAACGCAGAGGAAAAAGAAGGAGAATACGACGGAGAGGATGCCGACTCCGGAGCGCTCTCTTTTGTAAAAGCCGATACGGGTGAGGTACTTGCACTTGCTTCCAACCCGACTTATAATCTCGCAACATTCAGTGAAGATTACGGGAATTTGACAAACGACGAGAGATCCCCTTTGTTCAACAGAGCTTTGGAAGGCACTTACGCTCCCGGATCGACTTTCAAACCGGGTGTTGCGGTTGCGGCGCTTGAAGAAGGGGTAATAACACCGTATACACAGCTTCCGTGCAACGGAGTATACGACTACTACGAATCGTCGGGATTTCTTCCCGCATGTTGGATATACAATATGTTCGGCGGACGTCACGGAAATCTCGACGTCGTCGAGGCAATACAGGATTCGTGCAACTGCTTTTTCTACGAAGTCGGCAGGCAACTCACGATTTCCAATATGAATAAATATTGCAAGGCATACGGTCTCGGTCAGGCAACGGGGATTGAGCTTAACGAGAAAACGGGCGTACTTGCGGGTCCCGAATACAGAGACGAAAACGGGCTTGAAGCATGGACCGACGGACAGACGGTCACAGCGGCAATAGGACAGTCGGATAATCTTTTCAGCCCGCTTCAAATCAGCATGTATATTTCGACTTTAATCGAAAGCGGAACACGGTATGAAGCTCATATTTTAAGTGAAGTAAAAGATTTTTACACCGATGAAACGGTTTACAAATACGAGCCGAAGGTGACCGAGGGTTGCATTGAAATTTCACCGCAAACCGTTGAAATTGTAAAAAGCGGAATGAAAAACGTAATGGAAAACGGTTCCGCAGCAACGGTTTTCAGCAACTATCCCATAACAATAGGAGGTAAAACGGGAACGGCACAGGTTAGGGCCGATGAATCGGACAATGCCGTATTCACGGCGTTTGCACCTTATTCAAACCCCGAAGTCGTTGCGACTTGCGTTATTGAGCACGGCGCAAGCGGTTCAAGTGCGGGATGGTGCGTTAAAGCTCTGTTCGACGACTATTTCGATATCGAAAGCGATACCGCCGATACCGATAAATCCTCCGACACGGCGCAGGAGGACGGAGAATGAAATGCGACGGAAATCTTTTGATTAAAGGAAAAAACGTAACGGATAGGCTCCGAATTTTATATCCCGATGCGAGGTGCGCTCTCGAATGTGACGGCGATTCATGGAAGCTTCTCGTTATGGCGAGACTTTCCGCACAGTGCACCGACAAAAGGGTTAACGAAGTTTCGAAAACACTTTTCGAAAAATTTCCGAACTGTGCGGCAATGGCGTCGGCTCCGCTTTGCGAAATAGAAGAAATTATAAAGCCCTGCGGACTTTTCAGAGGAAAAGCCCACAGCATAAAAGAGGCTTCCCGAATTATAACCGAAGATTACGGCGGGAAAGTTCCGAATACTATGGAAAATCTTCTCGCACTTCCCGGTGTCGGAAGAAAAATCGCAAATCTTATCATGGGAGACGTTTTCGAAAAAGGGGGAATCGTCGCCGATACGCATTGCATGAGAATTTGCGCCAGACTCGGTTTTTTAAAAGAAGGAAAGAAAGACCCGCTTCTTACGGAAAAAGTCATGGACAAATATATCGAAAAAAGCGAACAGTCGGATTTCTGTCACCGCATAGTCAATTTCGGGCGTGACGTTTGCAAGGCAAGAAACCCCGTATGCGACGGTTGCGTGCTGTCCGATATTTGCGACAAATATATAAAAGAACAGGGAGAAAAAGGAAAAGAATGAAAAACGGTAAAAATAAAAATCCGAAACTCGGAAAAGTCGGCGGTCAAGCGGTACTTGAAGGCATTATGATGAAAAGCGGCGACAGGATAAGCCTCGCCGTGAGAAAAGACGACGGTGAAATCGCCGTTAAAAACAGTGTCTCGGTTTCAATCAGAAAGAAAAACAAGTTTTTGAACCTGCCGATTATCAGAGGCAGCGTTAATTTTGTCGAAACTCTCATTATGAGCTATACTACACTTGAAGATTCGGCAAAAATGCTCGGAATGGACGATATCGACGAAGAAACGAAATTCGATAAATGGATAAAAGAGAAATTCGGCGACAAAATAATGAAAGTCGTAATGGCGTTTGCGGCCGTTATCGGTGTCGCTCTTGCGTTTTTCCTCTTCACTTTCCTTCCCGCTCTTATCACAAAATGGATTAATTCGCTTACCGCAAACGGTCTCGGCTGGTGGCAGAACCTCATATCGGGCGGAATAAGAATTTGCATTTTCATAGCATACATGGCGCTTGTTTCGCTCATGAAAGATATCAGAAGGACTTTCGAATATCACGGTGCGGAGCACAAATCCATTGCCTGCTACGAAGCGGGAGAGGAACTCACCCCCGCAAATGCGAAAAAATATACGAGATTTCATCCCCGTTGCGGAACAAGCTTCATTTTCGTAATACTGATTATATCGATTTTGATTTTCTCCGTTGTAAAGTGGGATACGAATATTTTCGTAATGATAGGGCTCAGACTTTGCCTTCTCCCCGTTGTTGTGGGAATAAGTTACGAATTTCTCATGTTTACCGGAAAGCACCCCAACAAATTCACTTTGATACTTGCCTATCCCGGTCTTCTTATGCAGAGAATAACGACGAGAGAACCCGATGAAAAGCAACTCGAAGTCGCAATTGCGGCTTTGAAATGCGCTCTTAAAGACGAATTCCCCGAAACTTTCGATTATTACGAAAACAAAAAAGAGGATGAAACGGAAGACGGCATCGGAGAGCCTCCGTCGGAAAAAGAATGCGATGCGGATTCGGCCTCCGAACCCCGTGAGACGCTTGAAAATGACACTTCGGAAAATTGAAACGGCACTTCGTGATTCGGGAGTGGAAAATTACAAAACCGAAGCACGGCTTTTGGTTGAGTGCTTTTTGAATATTCCCTCCGCCCGACTTGTCGCAATGAAAGACGAAATTCTGCCGATTACGGCGGAGCTTGAAAAGGCAATCGAAAGACGGATAAAAAGAGAGCCTCTGCAATATATTTTGGGCAAATGGAGTTTCATGAACGAAACTTACAACGTGACGCAAGACGTGCTTATACCGAGACAGGATACGGAAGTTCTTGTTAAGTACGGCATTGATAATTTACCGCAAGGCGGACGTTTTGCCGACCTTTGCACCGGAAGCGGTTGCGTTGCCGTATCACTGCTTGCCCGAAGAAAAGACGCATTCGGCGTTGCGGTTGAAAAATACCCGAAAACTCTTGAAGTTGCAAGAAAAAACGCCGAAATCAACGGCGCATCGCAAAGGCTCGGATTTATATTGGGGGACGTCACGGAGGACGTTTTCGAAAAAGAAGTTTTTTTCGATGCAATACTTTCAAATCCTCCTTACGTTTCACTTGAAGAATACGCCACGCTCGGCGAAGAAGAAAAGAGAGAACCGAAACATGCTCTGACCGACGGGAAGGACGGTTTGTCGATAATAAAAAGCATATTGGACATTTACCCATGCCACATTAAAAAAGACGGTTTTTTGGCGCTTGAAATCGGTTACAGGCAAGGCGGCGATGTGCATGCCGAAGCAGAAAAACGGCATTTGTCATGCGAAATACTTCCCGATATAGAAGGGCGTGACAGAGTATGCGTTATAAAAAAGACGGGTGTTGAAAATGAAGAAAATTATTGATTTGTTTAAGGCCGTGAGCGGAATTGCGGCGGCGGTTTTGATATATATCACGGCAAGCCGTGCCGCACTTAAAGAAGGGGACATCGTTTTGCTTTGCGTTCTCTGTGCGTTTGCTCTTGCGGTTTTCGTTCTCACTTTTGCGGTATCCTCCCTTGAAGAAAGAGTTAAAAACCTTGAGGATACTTTGGGAATTTACGTCGATAAAGGGTACTGTGACGGAGAAATCGATAAAAAAACCTGCAAAAACTGCTCGGCTGAAATAGATATCGATTATGCCGTATGCCCGTATTGCGGAAATCCGTGCGATAACACAACGGAAAACGGCAACCCTTATATTGAAAAAATCTCCGCCGAAAAATTCAAAACGGAAGAAGCGGGATACAGCGGAACGGATTACAGCGACGAAGAGCCCGTAAGTGCGAATTTCGACAATCCCGACGGGGAATAAAGTTTATATTTGACTTGGAGACAGATTATGACAAACGAAAAAATCAAACTTTGCATTTTATTCGGAGGAAAATCGTCGGAGCACGATGTATCTTTGATATCTGCATACGGCGTACTCTCAAACGTCGATCGTGACGAATTCGACGTTATTTCGGTGGGAATAACGAAAAACGGCGAGTGGTACCTTTACGATGGCGAACTTGATAAAATAAAGGACGGCACGTGGTGCGAGAATACCGAAGCAATGAAAAAAACGGTAATCGACCCGGCACCCGACAGAGACAGTTTCATTACGGTTTCCCCCGACGGAAAGATTGAAAGGCTTAAAGTCGATGTCGTATTTCCCGTACTTCACGGTGCAAACGGCGAGGACGGAACGCTTCAGGGACTTTTATCCCTTGCGGGAGTTAAATACGTCGGATGCGACCACACGTCAAGCGGTGTATGCATGGATAAAGCTTTCACGAAAATTATAATCGGAGATACAAAAATACCGCAGGCAAAATCGGTTACCGTAAACGAATCCGACTTTTTAAAAAACATCGACGGAGTTTTGAAAACCGTCGGAGAGACACTCGGATATCCCGTATTCGTTAAGCCGTCGAGAGCCGGCTCATCTGTCGGTGCGTCAAAAGCGGGAGATGCCGAAGAATTGAAATCTGCGCTTAAAAAAGCCCTTTCGGAGGACTCAAAAATTATCGTCGAAGAATTCATAGTCGGCAGGGAATGTGAAGTTGCGGTGTTTGAGCGTGAAGGCGAAATTATATCGTCGGTTGTCGGAGAAATCGATCCCGGATGCGAATTTTACGATTATGAAACAAAATACGAAAACGACAACGCATCGTATTATGTCCCCGCAAGGCTCGGCGATGAGCAAGCGGAGTTTATCAAAAACTGCGCCGAAACAATATTTAAAAAACTTGATTGCAGAACCTTGTCACGTGTCGACTTTTTCGTTTGCGACGACGGCAAAATAATTTTCAACGAGATAAATACAATTCCCGGTTTCACTCCGATAAGCATGTACCCGAAGCTCTTTATCCATTCGGGAAAAACTTACGGTGAAATCATTACCATGCTCGTTAAATCCGCACTTTGCAAAAAAAGATAACTTTTTTCGCCTGAAAAATTTGCGTTTCGGCGCCGTTATCCCGGCAAAGCATCAAATTAATACCGAAAACAAAATCACCCCGCAGAATGCCGGGTGTTCGTAAAACAGTTAAACGAACAATTTAACTATTTTACGGCATCTGTC
>CAYXMB010000022.1:0-12564 GCA_964466085.1 uncultured Ruminococcus sp. | reverse complement strand
CTCGTCGACTGTCAGGTCGGTTATTATTTTAACGATGACATCGACCATTTTCCGCATTGCGAAAGACGGGATGAATTCGAAACGGGAATGGAAATTTTCGCCTCCCGTCGAAAGGTTGGGACAAGGCAGGTCCTCATAGGAGAGTCTTGCGCCGTCGGTGCCGCCTCTGATGGGCTTTACGACGGGTGTGACCCCGCACGCTTCGAAAGCCGATTTCGCCCTGTCGATAATATACATGTGAGGCTCAATCATTTCTTTCATGTTGTAATAAGAATCGGTGACGGTGCACTTGACGCTTCCCTCTCCGTACTTTTCGTTTATCTGCTCGCCGACGGTACGGAAAAGGTCTTTGCGGCTTAAAAACATCTCTCTGTCGTGGTCGCGGATTATATATTTAAGCTCCGCTTTTTCGACGTCTCCCGTCATGTCGGTCAGATGGAAAAATCCCTCGTATCCTTCGGTGTTCACGGGTTTTTCGAGTTCGGGAAGCATTGAGTGAAATTCGTGTGCCACGTCGCACGCATTCTTCATTTTGCCTTTTGCGTCTCCCGGATGAATCGATACTCCGAAAAACTCCGCTGTGGCCGACGCCGCATTGAAATTTTCGAATTCGACTTCTCCGAGACGTCCTCCGTCGACTGTGTAAGCGTAATCGGCGCCGAAACCTTTTACGTCGAAGAGGTCGGCACCTCTGCCTATTTCCTCGTCGGGTGTGAAACCTATCTTGATTTTTCCGTGAGGCAAATCCTTTTCGATAACGGTTTCGACGGCGGCTATGATTTCGCACAGTCCCGCTTTGTCGTCCGCTCCCAAAAGAGTCGTGCCGTCGGTTACTATAAGTTCTTCTCCGAGATACAAATCAAGGCACGGGTAATCCTTTTTCGAAAGAACTATTCCCTTTTCTTCGTTTAAAACAATGTCGTTTCCGTCGTACACGACACGTCTCGGTTTTATACCGGTATCAGGCGCATCGGGACTTGTGTCGTAGTGGGCGATAAATCCCACTGTCGCCGATGAATCGCTGTTCGAATCAATCTCGGCGTAAACGTAGCCGTTTTTGGTCAACGTGACCGACAGGCCGAGCGCATGAAGGTCGTCTGCCAATTTCTTTGCGAAAGCCATCTGCTTTTCGGTGCTGGGGCAAGTCGTGTTTTCGTCGCACGAGCCCGTCGCAATACTTGCGTATTCTGTAAATCTCTCCGTTACGTCTCTCAAAGTAACACCTCCGAAATATTATTAACTAAAGTCTGTCCGTAATTTTGCGGGTGTTGTACGCCACGAAAGACGCCACCGCAATTTTTATTACGTCGAAAATGATAAAAGGCACAACGCAAACCGACAGCGACGGGATAAATCCCGACGAGGTGTAAAACGAGTACCACAAAGTGCCGACGGCATAGCACAGGACAACTCCCGCCGTCATGCCGAGAGGATATACGAAATATCTGTCCTTTGCCGAGTCGATGATAAGCCCCGTGACAAAAGCGCAGGGCAAATAACCGATGATAAAGCCTCCCGTTGTCGCAAACAACCTTTGAAAGCCTCCCGTGAAGAAAGAAAAAACGGGAAAGCCGACACAGCCGAGCGCTATATAAACGAAAACCGAAAGCGTGCCTTTGAATTTTCCGAGAACACCCGCCGTAAGGCAAACGGCAAAGGTGGCAAGGCTCACGGGAAGCGCTCCCGTGTAAATCGCAACGGGCGACAGAACGCAAATGCACGCAGCTCCCGCCGCACATTTTGCGATATCGGATACGGTGATTTTTTTCATTTTTTCCTCCCCGTATCGCGGTTTTTTTCGCACCTCGTGCATTCACCGCAAGATATGCACCCGTCACAGGGCTTTTTGCGGTTTTTTATAATATGAATCACGGAAGCGACAAATGCCGCACCGACGGCGGTAAGTATTATTATATCGTAAATATTCATTTTTCACCCCACGATAAGACATCCGACGGAATATACGGCAAACGACACGACCCATGCGACGGCGCATTGCAAAGCAGCGACTCCCGCCGCCTTAACACCGCTCGAATACTCCTTTTTATATGCCGCAACGGCGGCAACGCAAGGCGTGTAAAGAAGATTGAACACGAGAAACGAGAATGCCGAAAGCGGCGTAAATACGCTTGAGAGGGACACTCCTTTGCCGAGAAGCACACCCAAAGTGCTTACCACCGCCTCTTTCGCCGAAAAGCCCGAAACAAGTGCCGTGACGGCTCTGTAATCACCGAAGCCGAGAGGCGCGAACAGCGGAGACACAAACTTCGCCAGATTACCCAAAATCGATACCGCACTGTCCGTTACGTAATTGAATTTAAGGTCGAAACTCGTCAAAAACCATATTATTATGCTCGCCGCGAAAATCACGGTGAAAGCTTTTTCGACAAAACCTCTCGCTTTGTCCCACATCATGCGCACCGTCGTTTTGGCAGTCGGAAGCCTGTAATTCGGAAGTTCCATTACAAACGGGCTTGAAGAACCTCTGAATACGAATTTATTCATGATGAGAGATGCCAAAATCCCGACGGCGATTCCGATTATATACATCGAAAACATCACAAGTGCCGAATGTCGGGGAAAGAACGCCGCCGCAAATACCGTGTAAATCGGAATTTTCGCACTGCAACTCATATAAGGTATCAAAAGCATCGTCATTTTGCGGTCTCTCTCCGACGAGAGAGTTCTCGTTGCCATTACGGCGGGAACACTGCAACCGAATCCGATAAGCATCGGAACGAAGCTTCTGCCCGAAAGACCGACCGCACGGAGCGGTTTATCCATGACGAACGATATTCTCGCCATATATCCCGTATCCTCCAAAAGAGAGAGGAAGAAAAACAGAACGACGATTATCGGAAGAAAACTCAACATACTGCCGATTCCCGACAAAATCCCGTCGACAACGAGACTTTTAACCACCGGGTTTATCCCGTAAACGTCAAGTCCCGACGAGACGACGGAAATCAGATAATCTATTCCCAAGTCAAGAAGATTTTGAAAAAACGCACCGATGACGTTAAACGAAAGATAGAAAACGGTGAGCATTATCGCAAAGAAAATCGGCAAAGCGAATATTTTATGAGTGAGAACACGGTCTATCATAACGCTTCGCCTGTGTTCGGGGCTTTCCCCCGCTTTTTTGACGCTTTCGGCGCACACTTTTTCTATAAAATCGTATCTCGTTTTCGCAAGAGCCGCATGGCGGTCAAGTCCGCCCTCGCTTTCCATTTCGCTGACAAAGTGCTCCGCACCGTCGAATTCGTTTTCCGAAAGTTCGAGGCGTTTCGTGAACACCGTATCGCCCTCCAAAAGCTTAACTGCGGCAAATCTCGGCGATATTCCGACCCGTTCGGCATGGTCCTCCACCACATGAGAAAGCGAGTGAATACAGCGGTGTACGGGTCCCTTTTCGCAAAGGTCACGTACCGACGGAAGCTCTCTTTTTTTCGCTATGTCGAGCGTTACATTCAAAAGCTCGTCGATTCCCTCGTTTCCGGCGGCGCTTATCGGCACCGCCTTAACGCCGAGACCCGCCGAGAGTTTTTCCGTATCGACCGTACCGCCGGCGGAACGCACCTCGTCCATCATATTGAGCGCAACGACCGTCGGCACTCTCATTTCTATGAGCTGTACCGTGAGATAAAGATTTCTTTCGAGATTCGTCGCATCGACTATATTAAGTATTACATCGGGCTTTTCGTCGATTATGAAATCCCGACTGACAGTTTCTTCGGCACTGTAAGGGCGGAGAGAATATATACCGGGAAGGTCAACGATTTCGACGTCGGGATGTCCTTTTACGGCTCCCGTTTTTCCCTCTACCGTAACTCCGGGAAAGTTGCCCACACGGGCGTTTTCTCCCGTAAGCCTGTTGAAAAGCGTAGTTTTCCCGCAGTTTTGATTTCCGATAAGCGCAATTTTCACGTTATATCACCTTGCTTAAATAAGTTCGACTTCTATATCGGAGCACTCGGAGATTCTGAGAGTCAACTCATACCCCCGAAGCCTTATCTGCACGGGGTCGCCCATAGGTGCGAATTTCACGATTTCGATATTCGTTCCGGGAATTATGCCCATGTCGAGAAGCCTGATTCGGATTTCGCCCTGCCCTCCGACACTCTTTACAACGCATCTGTCGCCCGCTTTCAAACGGTCAAGTTTCATACCGCCACTCTCCTTTTCTCTTTTCGCATTTATTTTATCACATACCGAAACCCGTGTCAATAAATTATAATATATTGCACGCCGAAAAAAGAAAAAAGACGGGCGTCGGGCTCACTCCGTATACCGCCGTGCGGAGCGCAAGCAAAGCAAGCGCAAAAAAGGCAGGTCCCTCTCGAAACCTGCCGATTTTTGGAGCTGATAGTCGGACTCGAACCGACGACCTGTTGATTACGAATCAACTGCTCTACCAACTGAGCCATATCAGCATCTCACGCTCAATCAGTATACTACATTTTTTCGGCAATGTCAAGCTTTTTTTTGCATCGGGCGAAAAATTCCGAAAAAAGCGGCGAAAATCATCCGTCGTATATCCATGTCAGACCGTAAGAATCGTAAATTTTAATTCCCTTAGGCAAGAAGAAAGCGTTTTGAGGCAAAACCCCGTCCTCGCCGTCGTTGTTGATTTTCATCGACGGTGAATATTTTCCCCTGTAGCAGGAAATATGAACGTGAGAGCCGACGGCATAGCCTGCGGTTCCCATTTCGTAAAAATATTCTCCCTGAAGAATAATCTGACCTACGTAAATATCGGAAATATCGTTGTCGTGCATAAAAAGGCAAGTCATATAGTCGAAAGTCCCGTCGGCGTAAAGCACCTCTTGCATGCTCTCAATCCAAACGACGTTTCCGCACGTCTCGTTGATTGCGACGACACGGCAAGTGAAAGGAGCGGCCACCGATTCGTTACCCTTGACCTGTATATCTATTGCGTTTTGAAGCTGATGCGAAAAAGTGTCGAAAGGCATTTGAGTTATAAGAAGATTGTCTCCCGGATACATCGCCTTTTCGCCGTATGCGGCAAGAGCCGAGCCCCAAGTTTCGAATTTCCACTTGCAAATACAGCCGTCCTCGTCGGCACCGTCGCAAAGGAAAACCGCATCGCCGTTAATGCTGTCGGTACGGCACGAAAGATGTTTTTTCTCATCGGTCGACGGCACTATATAATACGTTCCGTCGCCGAGCCCCGTGTCTCTCAAATAAAAAGTCGTGAAGTGCGGAGAATCAACGGCATAGAGAGCGACCGTTCCCCTCTCCGAGTTGCAGCCGACCGCTCTGCTGTAACCGCCTCTCGAACAGGCGGCGTAAAGCACGTAGGAGCCGTCCTCGCACATTATAATTCTGAAGCGCTGAGTTACATCCTCCGTTTTTTGCCACGTCGTAATGCGAACGCCCTCGTAATCCGTATCGGCGCCGTCGGCGTCGACGTTGAAGCTCATTCCGTTTTCGACGGTTATCGTGTAATATCCGTCATCCAAAGTTCTGTATTTCGAACTGTCGGCGAAATACTTAACTTCTTCGGGCGTTGCGCCGTTTTCGATTTTGGCGTTTGCCTCTCTCAAAGTGTCTCTCTTTCGGTTTGACGTGACGCTTACGGACGAAACGTTATTCTCCGCTTGAAAAGCGGCGGCATTTGCCGAGCGTGTCGAAATTACGGTGAGAATAAAACAGCAAACGGCAAGAGCGAAAACCACAGCCGTGCGTCTCAATATACCGCCTCCTTTTTTTTACGATTTTCTTATTTTGCCGCGAAACAGCATCGCCCGCTCACGGGAGCGTTTTGCAAGTCGCCCCATCGACACGGCGGTGTGCCTTGCGCCGAAGGGCAAGGAAATATGCAAAAGCCGCATGGCAAAATTTTATCTTTTACATTGTACCATATAATTGTGAACTTTTCAAGAACAACGAAAAAAGCACCCGAAAAGGGGTGCTTTAAGTCGAAAATCCGCAGTTTTACATATCCTCGATTGCCGCTTTCCGGCTTACCGCTTCACGCAGTTTTCCGACATCGAATTTCGGCTCTCGGTTAAAGCGAAAAAGTCCGTTTTTCTCTTGCATTACATCGGTCAGCTGAGTATAGCAAAATCCGCACACTCCGCCGTTGTCGGTCAGTACTTTGCAAAGTCCGTCGAAGCGGTTCATGAAATCTTCTTCGTCGGAGGGTGTATCGCCGTATCCCCATGCGGCATCTCCCCTTTGTTCTTCATCCCAAAGAGTACCGCCGAATTCCGATACGATATAAGGTTTCTTTCCGTCGTAAGTTCCGTGTTCGGGATAATTTTCGAAAGGTCTGCCCTCACCCGTTACAAGCGGATCGTAATGTTTTTTGAAATCTTCAGGCGACTGCACGTAGTCGTGAACGTCGAAAATATCGGTGAATTCGGAGTGGATATATCCCGACGCATCTATTACAAGACGGCTCGGGTCAAGGCTTTTCGTAAGATAATATATCGCCGAAAGCATACCGTCAATCGACTTCGACCACGTTTCGTTGAACGGGCAACGGCAAATTATCGACGGCGACGAAAAGTCTCTTTCGATAACCTCACGCCATCCGACCGTAACGGCCTCGAAAGCGCCTTTCATTTCGTAGTTGAGCCCCCACGTGGGATATTCTTCCCAAAGGAGAAATCCGGCTCTGTCTGCGGCGGCAATATATGCGGGCTCGAAAATTTTCATATGCATTCTCGCACCGTTAAATCCCGTCGACATCGCAAGAGATATATCTTTTTCGAAAGCGTCGACGTTTTCCGGTGTGTAAATACCGCCCTCATAGTAGCCCTGATCCAAAATCAGCCTTTGAAAAACGCTTCTGTTGTTCAAAAGAATTCTGTTTCCGGATATTCTTATATCACGCATGCCGAAATACGAAACGACAAAATCGGAATCCGTCGACAAAGTCACGTCGTACAGGTTTCCCTGTCCTATATCCCATTTTTTACAGTCCGGAATATCAAGCGAAAACATAACGCTGTCACGTCCGGGCAAAACCTCGCATTCGGCAACCGTATCTCCGTCGAAAGAGGCGACGACACGCAGATATTCGGGGAGCTTGTCTCCGCCGAAAGCGACTTCTCCGAAAACTCTCGAATTTGCGACATCGGGAGTGAATTTCACGTTTTTTATATAAGTTTCGGGAACGAATTCAAGCCAAACGCTCTGCCAAATTCCCGTACAGCGCAAATAAAAGCAACCGTGCGTTGAATAGCGTTCCGACTGTTTTCCCGTCGGCTGAAGCGGGTCTCGCACATCGTTTTCGGCATATACCGTCACCGTGTTTTCTCCGTTTTCGCATAAATCCGTGATATCGAAAGTAAAAGGAGTGTATCCTCCCTCGTGCTCTCCCGCTTTCACGGAATTTACGTAAACCGCCGAGCGGTAATTTACGGCGCCGAAATGAAGAAGAATTCTTTCGCCGTCCGGCTTTTCGATATCGAATTTTCTTTTGTACCATGCGGCGGCGATAAAATCGGTATGACAAACTCCCGAAAGTTCGGATTCGGGAACGAACGGAACGGTGATTTCGCCGTTTAAACGCTCTTTTTCAAAAAGCCTTCTGTCAAGTCCGCTTCGGGAAAGGTCAAGTTCGAATTCCCATTTTCCGTTGAGGCACAGCCATGAATCTTCGCCTCTCATCATTTGCGGTCTCGGATAATCGTTTCTCGGTATTGCGGTGTTTTCCATTTTTCTCTCCGATTTTCAGTCTTTTTAACAGTAATATAACACACGGCAAGCCTAAAGTCAATAAATTAATTCGCAAATTTGCTTATCGGCTTGAAATCCGAGTGAAAAAATAGTATACTGTATTCAGATTTCAATTCGGAGTAAAAAATGGAAAACGCAAGAGATGCATTAAAGAGAATCGAATATTTGAGAGAAACGCTTCGCTATCATTCGAAGCTCTACTACGAAAACGATGCGCCCGAAATTTCGGACTACGAATACGATATGCTGTTCGACGAGCTGAAAAAACTCGAAGCGGCATATCCGCAATACGATGTCCCGAACAGCCCCACACACCGTGTCGGAGGGAAAGCGCTTGCCAAGTTTTCGCCCGTAAACCATCCCGTAAAACTCGGAAGCCTCTCCGACGTTTTCAGCCTCGACGCAGTCTCCTCTTTCGTCTCGAAAGCAAAAGAAAAACTTACCGAAGCGGGAGAAGACGAAGTGCTTTTCACCGTTGAACCCAAAATCGACGGGCTCTCGGTATCCGTTCTTTACGAAAACGGAAAACTCACAGTCGGCGCCACGAGAGGCGACGGCACGGTAGGAGAAAACGTCACGGACAATATTATGACGGTGAAAAGCATACCGCACGAAATATCGGGTGCGGGAGATACGCTTTGCCTCAGAGGCGAAGTTTATATGCCTCATTCGGTGTTCGAAAAACTCAATGCCGAAAAAGAAGCTCTCGGCGAGAAGCTTTGGGCAAATCCGAGAAACGCCGCCGCCGGGTCGCTGAGACAGCTTGACAGTGCCGTTGTCGCAAAGCGGGGACTTGATATTTTCGTTTTCAATCTTCAATACGGCGCACTTTCCGCCGACAGCGAAAAAGTCGAAACCCACGCAGAAAGCATATCGAAAATAAAGTCTCTCGGTTTTCCCGTAATCGATATTCTGGCGCTGACTTCAAGCGAAGAAAAAATTGTCGAAGCAATTGAAAATCTCGGCAAGGCAAGGGAATTTTTACCCTATGACATCGACGGAGCGGTAATAAAAATCAACAGTTTCAAACAGCGTGAAATTTTAGGTGAGAACACAAGCACGCCGAAGTGGGCGGTAGCTTACAAATTTCCTCCCGAACGGAAAGAAACGAAACTCACGGATATCACCCTCCAAGTCGGAAGAACGGGAGTTGTGACTCCGACGGCGGAACTCTCCCCCGTGAAACTTGCCGGCACCGTCGTTTCACGTGCGACGCTTCACAATATCGATATAATAAAAGAAAGAGACATAAGAATCGGAGACACCGTCGTCGTTCAGAAGGCGGGAGATATTATCCCCGAAATCGTGTCGTCCGTTCCCGAAAAAAGAGACGGAACTCAAGAGCCTTACCGTTTTCCGAAAAAATGCCCGTCCTGCGGCGGTGAACTTATTTTCGACGACTGCGACGAGGGCGAAAGCGGTGCGGCACGGTGCATAAATTCGGCATGCCCGGCACAACTTGAGCGCAGAATCTGCCATTTCGCATCAAAAGGCGCTATGGATATCGACGGAATGGGACCGAGAGTCGTAAAACTTCTCATAGATTCCGAAAAAATAAAAAGCCCCGCCGATATTTACTATTTGAAAAAGGAAGATATATCGTCTCTTCCGAGAATGGGAGAACGCTCTGCGGAAAACCTGATTTCCGCCATTGAAAAATCGAAAATAAAAGGAGCGGCAAAACTTCTTGCGGCTCTCGGAATACGTCATACGGGAGAGAGTGCTTCGGAATCGGTAATCGAACACTTCGGCAGTATCGACGCCCTTTTCGGAGCAAGCGAGGAAGAACTTTCGTCGGTTGAAGATATAGGCGAGGTAACGGCTCATTCGATAGTCGAATTTTTCTCGCTTCCCGAAACCGCCGAAGTATTCGAAAAGCTCCGTGCGGCAGGCGTCACAACAGCCGAAAAAAACGCAAGCGCCGCCAAAGGCGACGCCCTTTCGGGACTTACTTTCGTTTTGACCGGCAAACTTTCCGCAATGTCACGTTCCGAAGCGTCGGCTCTCATAAAAGCAAACGGAGGAAAGGTGTCGGGAAGCGTTTCGGCAAAAACCTCTTTCGTCGTTGCCGGAGACGATGCGGGCTCGAAGCTCACGAAAGCTGCGGAGCTCGGCGTTGCGGTTATCGACGAAAAAGAACTTAACGATATGATAAACAAAGGATGATAAATTTATGGAATGGTATTTTTGGACGCTTATCGGCGCTTTTGTTCTCATAATTTTGCTTCTTATTTTCGGAAGCGCCATGCTTTTTAAAATGACCGTGAAACGTGAGGAGGGAGACGAGGGTATTTCGGTCTGGGATAAGACGGACGGTGCCGTCAAAAACCCGACTTTACTGCCGTATGCCGACAGAATAAACAGCGAAAGAGAATACGTTCGCTCAAAGCTTGCCGACGCATTTACCGTCGAATCATTCGACGGCTTGAAACTCAAAGCACGCTTTGTTCCCGCCGAAAATCAAAAAGCGATAATCCTTATGATGCACGGCTACAGAACAAGCCCCTTGCACGATTTCTCCTGTGCGGTGCGGGACTTCAACGAAAGAGGCATTTCCTGCTTTCTCCCCTACCAAAGAGCTCACGGCGACAGCGAGGGCAAATATATCTGCTTCGGTACGAAAGAAAAATACGACGTTCTCGCCTGGTGCCGTCTTATCGAAGAAAAATTTCCGGGCGTTCCCGTTCTCCTTGACGGCGTATCTATGGGAGCGGTCTCCGTGCTCATGGCATCGGGACTTCCGCTTCCGCAAAACGTAAAAGGGATTATTGCCGATTCGGGATATACTTCCCCGATCGCGGCTTTCAAATGGGTTTGCCGCCGTGCATACGGCATGTCGCCCTTCCCGTTTGTTTATACCACAGCGGTACTGATGCGATTTACGGCGAAATTCAAAGCCGGCGAAAAAGTCAAAACCGCTCTCGAAAAGAACACACTTCCGATATTTTTCGCTCACGGGGAGGCGGATACCCTCGTTCCTTGCGCTATGGGGCTCGATAACTACGAAATCGCCCTGAAAACCTGCGATGCGGTACTTTTTACCGTCCCCGAAGCGGAACACGGAATTTCATACCTTGTCGACCGCGAGGGATACCTCAAAGAACTCGATAAGTTTATAGACAGGTGTATAAAATAATCACGAAACCTATCATTTTTTACATTCGCATAATTTAATTCATATCGGCATTGTCGCCTGCGGCAATGCCGTTTTTTTCGCCGTAAAACGGTAACGCCGGTAAGACCTCACCGCCGTACAAGGACGTAAAATCCCACTGCTTAAAGTTTTCGATTGAACCTTTTTCAAAATCACGAGGTCACCGAAGCGGGTGCAAAGCAACGCCTGCCGAGTTGAGCGGCGAAGCCCCGAATCAGATGCGGGCAACACCCTGCCGAAACGTGAAAAAGCGAAAAAAGCAAAAGAGGCGGGGACACGGCACCTGTGTGCCGAGTCCCCGCCTAAGCGGTTTAATCCGTTTTATATGTTTTACCGAACCGTGAAGCAAAAATGCATGCAAGGGCATTTTTTCAAAGCCCCAACGGAACTTGCATATATTACCGTGTGACGGTTTAAAGATAGAATATGACAGCCGGAAATGTTATTGGGGTAGGCATTCTACTATCACGTCGGTTAAAAGATCCCGTTTCACAACTTCATAAACTTTATCGTTTTCCACTTCAAAACAAATGAGATATCCATTCTCGGTAATATAAGCGGGAACATAAAAGCCACTGCCGATATCGGCATGTACTTCTCCGAATTTTTCTTGCAGCTCATTCAGGCTCTTATCTAAATACCGGTTTATATCTTCATCCTTCACCAAATCCAATCCCCGAACAGTAAGACATTTTCTGTCGGAAGAAAATTCCGCTGTCTTTTGAACCGCTCCGTTTTCCTCCACAACTACCGTATATGTATCGTTTGTTCGAAAAACGGACAAGGAGTTAAGAAATATAAACGGCGTCTGTTGATTGTTTACCGTTGCCATTGAATCACCTACTTGTATATCAAAGTTATTTCTACATCCCGACAAAGTTAATACTATCAACAACAATACAATTATAATTTTTTTCACAGTCATCTTCTCCTCAATTCGGGCCAACTTCATAATAGCCTAAAAATGCATCATAAATACCTCTGTTGCAATTTCCCGGATCAGTTATTGTATTGCCCGATGCATCCCAATGTATTATTGGTGTTAAACCCGGTTTATGTGACCATGTTCCATCTTCGTTTTTCCTCCACCAGTGATAGTCTGAACCATCTGTGGCATAAGCAAGCGCTACCACCCAATTTCCTGCCTTTGGAACATGATCTGCACTTTTAACTTCCGTGTAGTTGAGATTTAAAACTTTTGCATCTGCTGAGACCTTCGTATTAATTGCTTTCTTTACTGTTTCAGAATTTCCTTTCAAGTCTCTGGCGGTAAGTCCATTTCCTGAAAATTCTCCCGGTTGAGGTTTTTTTATAAATGGCTGACCTGTTCTGGGATCGTTTTCTAATTTCATAGCATATGCATAACAATTTGCTTGATTAGAATATGGTTCTTGAACGGGTGCTTTTTTATTGCTTGATGAACAACCTGATAAAGTAAATGTGCAAACAGCTACTACAGCTATTACCACCAATGCCGTAATCCAAAATTCCCCTGTCGCATCCGCTCTGCAAACCGGATTATTCCCGCAATAGGCAAACATATTGTATCCGAGAATGCCTTGTCCTGTGGAAACGTAACCGTCCGCATTAACAAACCTACCCGTGACGGGGTCGTAATATCTCGAATTGAGGTAATAAAATCCCGTTTCGGTGTCGTAAAGGTAACTTCTGTAACGGTAAGGGTTGATTTCTCCGATTGT
>CAYXMB010000021.1:0-12949 GCA_964466085.1 uncultured Ruminococcus sp. | reverse complement strand
CGCGCAAAGCATAAGGAGGGACAGGTATGATAGCAACGGTTATAAGTAAAGCAATTATCCAGGGAATACCGCTTTTGTACGGTTCGACAGGTGAAATTATTACCGAAAAATCGGGAAATTTAAATCTCGGTATTCCGGGAATTATGTACATAGGTGCGATTTCCGGTGTCATCGGCGGCTTTTTCTATCAGAACAGCACGTCACAGGTTGTCCCCGCACTTGCGCTTATTATACCTCTTGCATGCTGTATTCTCGGCTCCCTCCTCGTTTCGATGCTTTACTGTTTTCTTACGGTAAACCTTAAAGCAAATCAAAACGTTACGGGACTTGCGATTACGACTTTCGGCGTCGGATTCGGTAACTTTTTCGGCGGTTCTCTTATCAAAATCGTAAAGAGTGACGTTCCTTATCTTGCACTTGTCAAAATTGCGAAAGCGTTTAAAACGACTCTCCCGTTTGCCGATAAAATGGGTCAACTCGGTCAGCTGTTTTTCTCTTACGGATTTCTCGTTTACCTTGCGGTAATACTTGCCGTCGGAACGGGCATATTCCTTAAGAAAACAAAGACAGGCCTCAGACTCCGCGCTGTCGGAGAAAATCCCGCAACGGCGGATGCCGTCGGAATTAACGTTACGAAATACAAGTATTTCGCAACTTGCATAGGCGGCGTAATAGCGGGTCTCGGCGGACTGTTCTATATTATGGACTACAGCAACGGCATTTGGTCCAATAACGGTTTCGGTGACAGAGGATGGCTTGCGATTGCCATTGTAATTTTCGCAACGTGGAAACCTACCGTTGCAATAGCGGGTTCTTATCTTTTCGGTGCACTCTACATTCTTTTCAATTACATAAACGTACCGATGCAGGTTTTACCTCTCATACAGATGCTCCCGTACGTTGTTACGATTCTCGTGCTTATCATAGTAAGCATGCGCAAGAAGCGTGAAAATCAGCCTCCGGCAAGTCTCGGACTTTCCTACTTCAGAGAGGACAGATAACGTAATAATATAACCGAAAAAGAAATTCTATACAGAGGCACGTTTTTGCAAAGCGTGCCTCTGCCTGAGAGCAGAGCGTGAAACTCTGCTTTTTCTTTGCGTTGCCTTTACTGTACGTGCGCTCTTTAATATTTGAAGCCGCATGTCACCTGAAATACGTTGTTTCGACTGCGACAACAAGGCAAATTTCACTCTTTTAAACTCGAACTTGAAAAGTATGAATTAAAAAGCAAAGCCTGTTTTCGGTGCTCTGTGAGGCTTGTTCGAAAAAATATTTCGGAAGCGTTCGATGCTTTTAAAAGCGTTGTGTCAATCGTTTTAATAAGCTGTTCGTGAATTCCCAAAGTAAATTCCACTGTGAAATTCGATTTTTGATGAGCCGTTTTCTTCACTTTTTCAAGTAAAGTTGACATACGGCGGATAAAGTGATAAAATATAAAGCAACACGACTCGTGTCGACGGAATTTCCTTTTTTCGGAGGCTTTTTATGGTAGTAACTCTTAACGGGAATATTGATGAAAAATCATTTCAAAAAATAATAAAATGGATTGAAAGTCACAACGTTAAAATCAAAACGGTTGAGAGTGACCGTCACACCGTGATGGTGCTGACGGGAGACACGGCGCTTATCGACGAAACGGTTCTTTCAAGCTTTGACGGTGTTTTGAACGCTTTTCATCTTTCGGAAAATTGCACCGCAACTTCAAGGGAATACAGTCCTTGCGATACCGAGATAGAACTGTCGCCGTTCGGTGAGAAAGTGACCGTCGGGAAAGGACTTTGCATTATAGCGGGACCGTGTTCCGTCGAAAGCGAAGAGCAGATTTCGGAAATTGCGAAAAAAGTTAAAGCGGCGGGGGCGTCGGTACTTCGCGGCGGAGCATTTAAACCGAGAACTTCTCCTTATTCTTTTCAGGGCCTGAGAGAAGAAGGCATTAAATACCTTGAAAGAGCGAGAGCCGAAGCCAAAATTCCCGTTGTATCCGAAATTATGGATATAAGGCACATCGAGCTTTTCGAAAATATCGATATTTTGCAAGTCGGTGCACGTAATATGCAAAACTATGAGCTTTTGAAGGAACTCGGAAAAATTCGAAAACCGATTCTTTTGAAAAGAGCTCCTTCGGCATCGATTGACGAATTTTTGATGAGTGCGGAATACATCATGTGCGGTGGCAACGAAAACGTTATTCTTTGTGAAAGAGGTATTTGCAGTTTCGAAAAAGAAACGAGAAATACTTTGGACCTTGCGGCAGTGGCACTTCTCAAAATGAGAACTCACTTGCCCGTTATAGTTGACCCGTCACATGCTACGGGAATTGCGGGAATTGTCGAGCCCATGTCGCTTGCCGCAGTTGCGGCAGGTGCCGATGGGGTGATGATTGAAGTACATTCGAGACCTCAGGATGCTTTGTGCGACGGCAAACAGTCGATAACTCCTCACACTTTGGAGAAAATCGTGAAAAAAGCGTCAAACGTAAAAAAAGCGTCCGAGTGCCAGTGAATTATACAAATGCATAAAATATTTTTACAAACGCAGAAAAAGGACATGAAATGATAACCGGTTTTAAAGATAAAAAATATATTCTCGTCGGTAAAAACCTTGCTCACACTTGGTTTGACAGGCTTCACGGTATGCTTGCGGATTACTGTTACGCCGTTTCGGAAATAGCGGAGGGTGAGCTTGAAAAGGCATTGCTTGATACCGAAGTTGACGGGTTCAATATATCGTCGCCTTATAAAGAAAAAGTAATGCTTTTTTTGGATGAAATAACCGATAGGGCAAGAGAACTCGGAGGGGTTAACGTCGTATTCAGGAAAGACGGAAAACTTATCGGCGACAACACCGACGGGGCGTGTTTCGAAAGACTTCTTTCCAAGAACGGGATTTCGCCTTCCGGGAAAAAAGTGCTTATTCTCGGTTCCGGCGGAATATCAAGGGCGGTTTGCCATGTGATGAAAAAACTCGGTGCCGCCGAAATCGTAACTGTTTCGAGAAGCGGTGCCGATAATTACGGAAATCTCGATATACACGACAATACGCACATAATCGTAAATACGACGCCGGTCGGAATGTTCCCCGATGTCGAATCGTCACCTTTGTCTGTTCGCTATTTCAAAGATTTGGAAGCTGTTATCGATACGGTGTACAATCCGAGCAGAACGGAGCTTATGCTTGAGGCGGAGTCGTTCGGTATACAGACAGTCGGCGGAGTCGAAATGCTTGCATATCAGGCGAGGGCATCGTGCGAAATATTCACGGGCAGAAAAGTCAGCGAAATTTCGTGCCAAAAAGCTATGCACTCGATTTCGGTTGAAATGAAAAACATTATTCTGGTCGGGATGCCCGGTTGCGGTAAGAGTACCGTTGCGAAAGAGCTTGCGAAATTCACTTGCAGAGAGGTAATCGATACAGATGATGCGGTTGAGCAGACGGTCGGAATAAGTATTCCCGAAATTTACGAGATTTACGGAGAGGATTATTTCAGAAAATGCGAATCTGCGGTTATAAAGGGTGCTTGCTTCGGGTCGGGTAGCGTTATCGCAACGGGTGCCGGAGCGATACTCAGAGAAGGGAATATAAGAGAGCTTCGCAGAAATTCGGTTGTGGTATTTTTAAGGCGTGAAGCGGAGCGTAACGTTTCCGACGTCAAATCGGGACCGTTTTACATTCTGTATAAGGAAAGAATTCCTTTGTACCTTGCCGCTTCCGACATTGTCGTCGACTTGTGCGAAACACCTCGTGACACAATGAAAGCGGTACTTCGTGCGATATATACCGTCGGATGAAAAACAAGAGTATAAAAATACGGCACTTCAAGCTGTTTTGAAGTGCCGTATTCGATTGTGTGTTTTTCAATCGACAGTTGCTTCTTTGAGAATTCTGTCCTCAGCTTCTTTACACCAGAGACCGTTGGATTTTTTGCAAATTTCGGCCAAATCACGGAAAAGTTCCGAATATTCTCCGCCTTCTGCGGCTTTTGTTTCGAAATCGGCTATAGCGGTCAGGGGGAGTTCAACGTGGGTGTATATAAGCTTCTTACCGCCGTGTATATTCGGGAGGTTAAGCGTTGTTTCGGCATCCGCATTGAGTCCGCCGACGTGCGTAATCATACCTGCGGGGTTGATAAGACCTTTTTCCATGAGAGATATCGACTCTTTCATGTCATCCGTGTTGCCGCCGCTTGTGCCGACGATGTGCGTTGCGCTGTAATGGACGTTGTAAAAATTAAACGATGCCGAAAATTCGGGGTTTGTCGGACCTGCGAAAAAGTTGAGACAGCCGTCTCTTCCGAGAAGTGCATCCGCCATTTCGACAACGGGTTTAACGGGTGCAAAGACGAAAACGTCGTCGAATCCCTTGCCGTCAGTCAAATTGCGGATATATTCGACGGGATTGTCGATTTTTCCTGTGTTGAGATATATAAGCTCCGTTCCGCAAGCTTTGGCATCTTCGACGGTAACGAGAGATTTCGCACGTTCGAGCCTTTCGTCGTCAAGGTCGGTAACAACGAGAAGACGGGGCGCACGCCCTCCGTGAATTGCATAGTCAACGGCTCCGAGACCCATAGGACCCGCACCGGCGAGAATTGCCATATTTCCGCCTTTAACAGTGCCCATATCGTGAATATACGTGCCGGGTTTTATATGGTAATTTGCGTGAAAACCGCCGACGATACAGCTCATGGGCTCCGACAGGCTTCCCCAGAAAAACGCATCTCCGTTATAGGGGAGCAAGCAGCCGCATTCCATTACTTCGTTAGGGATTATGACATACGTTGCGCCGCCGCCGATATTTTGATAGGAATATCCGGGAGCCGCAAGGGAACCTTTGTAATTCAAAGCGGGCTGAATTGCGAATCTGTCGCCTGCTTTGAAATCATTCTCCCATTTTGATCCGACTTTGATTATTTCACCGCAAAATTCATGGCCGAGAATAATCGGATTTTCGGCAACGTTGTCCGGGACTCTTTTGTGGTTTGCACCCTGCAGTGCGGCTTTGTGCGATGACATGCATATGCTGTCGCATATAACTTTTGCGAGAATTTCGTCGTCCTTCATTTCGGGAAGTTCAAAACATTCGGTTCTTATATCGTTCTTCCCGTAAAGTCTCATAGCTCTTGTTTTCATGACTTTTCCTCCGTCTTTTAATGCTTAAGTTCCGTAAATCCGACTTTGCGCTTTACTTTCGAAATTGTTCTGAATGCGGCTTTGCCTGCTTCTTCGGCACCTTTTGCCATTATATCCTCAAGATATTTTTTGTCGGAAGAAAGCCTTGCGAATTCGCTTCTTACGCCACTCAGCGAGTCGGCGACCGTTTCGCCTACCGCAAGCTTGAAATCACCGTAGCCGCATCCTTTGAATTCGGCCTCGATTTCGTCGAAATTTTTGCCCGTGACGGCGCTGTATATCGACATTAAATTCTCAATCCCCTCTTTGCCTTCTCCTCTGCGGATTTCGCATCCGGAGTCGGTGACGGCTCTTTTGAATTTTCTTATCACCGTATCTCGGTCGTCGAGTATTCTTATTACCGCATTTTCATTCTCGTCCGACTTACTCATTTTCTTCGTGGGTTCTGCAAGAGACATTATCTTTGCGGAGCTTTTCGGAATAAAAGGTTCGGGAACGACAAACGTGTCTCCGTATACCCCGTTGAATCTGTTTGCGATGTCGCGTGAAAGCTCAAGATGCTGTTTTTGGTCGGCGCCGACGGGAACAAGCTCCGTCTGATAAAGAAGAATATCCGCCGCCATTAGAGAGGGATACGTAAAAAGACCCGCATTTACGTTATCCGCATTTTTGGAGCTTTTGTCTTTGAACTGAGTCATTCGTGAAAGCTCGCCGAACATAGTATAGCAGTTGAGAACCCACGCAAGCTCCGCATGAGCGGGAACGTGGCTTTGAACGAACAAAACGTTCTTTTCGGGGTCAAGTCCGCATGCCATATACAAAGCAAGGGTATCATACGTTCTTTTGCGAAGCTCGGCGGGGTTTTGCCTTACGGTTATCGCATGCATATCGACAACACAGTAATAACAGCGATACTCATCGGAAAAATCGGAGAAGTTTTTTATAGCTCCCAAATAATTGCCGAGAGTCAAAGAGCCTGAAGGCTGAACGCCGGAAAAAACAACTTTCTTATCTTTAAACATTTTGAAACCTCATAAATCCAGTTTACTGAAACAGTATACTATAAAATCGGGCTTATGTCAATTCAAATTCGGCAAGTAACGGTATCGAAAATGCCCGAAAAAGAATTTTCGTCAATATTTTGAAAAAAATAAGCTTTAAAAGACGAAAAACGGCGATTTTACGGCTTGAAACTTTCAAAATAATATGATATAATTTATTAAATTACCTTTTGGTGCTCTGCATTGTTTTTCAATGAGAGAAATCATTTGATATCCGATTTTATTTAACGGGAGAAGCAGATGGCGGAAGAAATGAAAATCGATGAAGAATTCAAAACACCTGTCTTAAATCCGGTCGACGGTTTTGCGGCGGTTGACCGGTACGAAAAGGAAATTAAATCGCTTATCGGAGCCGCAGATTTCAAAAGATTCGCTTTGAATTTTTGCGAACTTGTAAGATGCTATTTGCAAACCGCCAATCCCGTCGTGAAAGATGCGATTGTCAAGAGAAATTTCATCTACAGAATCGCCGACGGCTGCGGATTTACATACAGCGGATTTATTATTGCGGACTTGCTTCGAAAAACCGTTTTTCCCGACACGGCTTTTTGCGAGATGACGATGAAACGCGAAAAAGGCGATTTCGTTTTATCGAAACCTTTATATATGTTCGGAAACGAAGACAGTGAATACAAAGTCGAATGTATCGATATTTCCGAAGTTGCTTCAATGACGGATATGCCGGGATTTCGCAAAATAATGAAGATGTTTTTCGGTATCAGAGAAACACGCATCGTTTTGTTTCGGTTAAAAAACGCAAGCAACAGGCTGTTTGATAAGGTTTATGCGAATATCGGAGATATAATGTTCGTCGGAAAATTTGATTTTCAGCCTTTAACCGACCGTCAGGAATTCGAATACGTTGAAAGATGTCTCGAAAGAGTCAACGTTGCTCTTCCGAAAAATCAAAATGCATATTCGGGTGTAATCGGTGCATGTGACATTGAAAAAAAAGACGGGAAATTTTACGGGTTCAAAACTCTTGAAAAAGTTGCCGACAAAATGGTGATAAGCAGTGTGGAATACGATATATCCTTTCGCGGTCAAACGGAAAAATACGGAACCGGCGAAAAAACGGTTCTCAATTCGATGTTTGTTTCACCCGACTTGTCGGCGGGCTTTTACATAAACGGAAAGTCCGCAGAAGAAAGACTTAATGAGCTTGTGGGGCTTGAAAAAGTAAAAAAAGAGATTGCGGAAATCGTAAATCAGATAGCTTATTACAGCTCTCAGTCGGGTGAGAAAATGCCTTGCGTTCATATGCAATTCGTCGGACCTCCCGGTACGGGAAAAACGACCGTTGCGAGAATTGTCGGTCAGATGCTTGCCGAAAAAGAAGTTTTGGCAAAGGGAGCGTTTTTCGAATATTCTGCAAGACAGCTTTGCGGGAGATATATAGGGGATACGGAATACATCACGTCCGAGATATGCAGAGAGGCTTACGGCTCCGTTCTGTTTATTGACGAGGCTTATGCGCTTTGCAAGGGCGAAACCGATGACAGAGACTTCGGCAAGGAAGCCGTGAACACTCTTATAACCGAAATGGAGAATAACAGAAGTGAGCTTTTGGTTATTCTTGCGGGATACGAAAAAGATATGCAAAGGCTCATGAATATGAATTCGGGACTCGAAAGCCGTGTGCCGTACAGAATAGTTTTTCCGAGTTATACCAGAGAAGAGCTCTTTGAAATGTTTATGGGAATGGTGAAAAGCGAGTTCGATTTCACAAAAGAGCTTGAAGAAAGCGCCGAATCTTATTTCTCGTCACTTCCGGACGATTACGTAAAATCGGATAATTTCGGCAACGGCAGATTCGTAAGAAATCTCTATGAAAGAGTTCGCGGAAAAGCGATTTCCAAAATTACCGACGGAAACCGAAAAATCATTGTCGGAAGGGAAGATTTCGAAGATGCTGTCGGTGACGGGGAATTTAACCTCTCCGCTTATGAAAAAAACACAGCGAAAATCGGATTCGGAGTGTAGAAAATTCTTTTTTCGAATATTATAACGAAGGAGCATATATGAAAATACTCTATGAGGACAGAGACTGCATAGCGGTCGTAAAGCCCGTCGGAGTAGTTTCCGAAGGAGGCGCCGGCGGAATGGCGGAAAAGCTGTCGGAATATTGCGGCAGCGACGTATATTGCGTTCACAGGCTCGACTGCGCCGTTTCGGGAGTAATCGTTTATGCCAAAAACAAAAAAAGCGCCGCTTATCTTTCTTCGCTTATTGCCGACGGGAAAATGAAAAAAGAATACCTTGCCGTCGTTCACGGAAGAGTATGCGGCGGTGAAATGACCGACTTGCTTTTCAAAGATTCAAAGGCAAACAAAAGTTACGTTGTCAAAAGAATGAGAAAAGGGGTAAAAGAGGCAAAACTCGAATATGAGACCCTTTCCGAAAAGGACGATGCGTCTCTTGTCAGAGTTCGCCTTATTACGGGAAGAAGCCATCAAATCAGAGTTCAGTTTTCATCCCGAAAGCATCCGCTCTACGGCGACGGGAAGTACGGAGGCGGCGATAAGTGCTCTATAGCGCTGTTTTCCCACCGTATATCTTTTACCGACAGATTCGGAAAAGAGATTGCTATTGAAGCTTACCCCGAAAAAGTATATCCGTGGGATAAGTTCTGCGGTGAAAATCCCGATATAGCGGAGGATACGGAAAGCCCGAAAAACGTTTGACGGAGGTAATTATGACAAACCGTGCTAAGGAAATACTCAATGAGTCGGTTCGGAAAATGGCATCAAATTACGAAAATTCCGAAGTGCTCATGCTGTCATCGGAGGGAGAACTTCCCGACAGAAATACGATAATAGAAATAATCGGAGACATCAGAAGCGTTATGTTTCCGGGATATTTCGACGGAAGGGTTTCGGCGGGAGCCAACCCCGAATATTATATAGGACACAGGCTAACCGAAATATACGATAAACTTTATTCCCAAGTGCTTCTCGCTTTTTCTTATCGCAACGGAGGAAAAAACTCGAAAGCGGAAATCGAAAGCCGAACCGAAGCGGTATGCAATGACTTTTTCGGGGAAATTCCCGAAATACAGAAAAAGCTGTTCGGTGACGTCGATGCGGGATTTAACGGTGACCCGGCCGCAAAAAGCCGTGAGGAGATAATCTGCTCATATCCCGGATTTTTTGCGATATTCGTTTACAGAATAGCTCACCCTCTTTACAGGAGCGGAGTTCCTTTTATTCCGAGAATAATGACCGAATACGCTCACGGCGAAACGGGGATAGATATAAATTCCGGTGCCGAAATAGGTGATTATTTCTTCATTGATCACGGAACCGGCGTTGTTGTCGGCGAAACAACGGTTATAGGAGACAACGTCAAGCTCTATCAGGGAGTTACTCTCGGCGCTCTGTCGACGAGAAGCGGTCAGAAACTTGCCGGAAAAAAGAGACACCCGACGGTTGAGGACGGTGTTACGATTTATGCGAATGCGACGATTCTCGGAGGAAATACCGAAATCGGAAAGCGCTCCGTTGTCGGAGGTAACACTTTCATAACTTCGTCGGTCGAAGAAAATATTAAGGTCAGTGCCAAAACTCAGGAGCTCAACTTTAAAAAAGGAAACGGCTCCGATTGACGCACCGCACTCGTGCCGCAATGCGGCACATCGGATATGCGATAACAATATGACAAAGTAAAATAAAAATAAATTCAAATGATTAAGGAGAACAAAAAATGCCATTTGTTTACAATGAACCTTGCCACACTTTCAGTGAATACCTGCTTATTCCGGGATATACGTCTCCCGAATGTATTCCCGCCAACGTCAGCTTGAAAACTCCCCTTGTTAAATTCAAGAAGGGCGAAGAATCGCCGATAAGCTTAAATATCCCTCTCGTTTCGGCAATCATGCAATCCGTATCCAACGATACGATGGCAATTGCACTTGCGAAAGAAGGCGGTGTTTCTTTTATTTACGGATCTCAGTCGGTAAGCGACGAGGCGGCAATGGTTGCGAGAGTTAAAAATTACAAAGCGGGCTTTGTCGAAAGCGATTCCAACGTAACTCCCGAAGATACTCTTGCCGATATTCTGTCGATAGTCGAAGAAAAAGGTCACTCGACAGTTGCCGTAACCGATGACGGGACGGCACACGGCGTTCTGCTCGGAATCGTAACGGGCAGAGATTACAGAGTCAGCCGTATGTCGACCGATCTTAAAGTAAAAGAGTTTATGACTCCTATCGAAAAGCTTGTAACCGCTCCCGATACGACGACGCTCAAAGAAGCCAATGATATAATTTGGGACCATAAGCTCAACAGTCTTCCTCTTATCGACGGAGAGGGCAGACTCAAATATCTTGTTTTCAGAAAAGACTACTCTCAGCACAAGGAAAATCCCTGTGAGCTTCTCGATGCGAATAAAAGATATATCGTCGGTGCGGGTATAAACACACTTGACTATAAAGAAAGAGTACCTGCTCTCGTTGAAGCGGGAGCCGACGTTCTTTGCATCGACTCATCGGAAGGATATTCCTGCTGGCAAAAGCAGACCATCGATTTTATCCGTGAAAAATACGGTGACAGCGTAAAAGTCGGTGCGGGTAACGTCGTTGACAGAGACGGATTTCTTTTCCTTGCCGAAGCGGGTGCCGATTTCGTAAAAATAGGTATCGGCGGAGGCTCGATATGCATAACGAGAGAGCAGAAGGGTATCGGCAGAGGGCAGGCAACAGCCGTTCTCGAAGTCGCAAAGGCAAGAGACGAATATTATGAAAAAACCGGAATATATATTCCCATTTGCTCCGACGGAGGAATAGTTCACGACTACCATATGACATTAGCACTTGCAATGGGTGCCGACTTCATCATGCTCGGAAGATATTTCGCAAGATTCGACGAAAGCCCTACGACGAAACTTCATATTAACGGAACGTACGTCAAGGAATATTGGGGAGAGGGCTCAAATCGTGCCCGTAACTGGCAGAGATACGATCTCGGCGGAAAAAGCAAACTCTCGTTTGAAGAAGGTGTTGATTCATACGTAACTTATGCCGGAAGTCTCCATGACAACGTTCAGAAAAGCCTTTATAAAGTTAAATCCACGATGTGCAACTGCGGTGTGACGAATATACCCGATTTGCGTGAAAACGCAAAACTCACTTTGGTTTCGTCGACAAGTATCGTTGAGGGCGGATATCACGACGTTATGCTTAAAACGGCAAACAAGAGAGACTGATTCTTAACCGAAAGGCGTTTTTTCGAAAATTTCCTCTGAAATAAAGGAGACAGTTGTAAATGAAAATTTTCAAAAAGATTGCGGCGGTATCGGCGCTTCTCGGTATAATAATAACTTTGGCATCGTGTTCCTTGCACCAAGCTCCGAGCGATAATGTCGAAACCGATACGGCGGAACCTGTCAATACCGAAAAAAGCACCGAGTTTTCGGTGAATTTCGAATACGATGTCGACAGTGAAACGAAAGTCAGTTTGACTATCGAAGGAAACGACGGATTCGCCGAAAAAATCAAAGTTCAGTCGGCGGGACACGCTCAGTCGTCGATTGATTTGACCTCGATAAGCGAGAGAGTTCTCGAAATGTCGGTCGGAGTCGAATTCGAAAGCGCAGAGAAAAATATCGTGACAAAAGATATAAATCTTGACGGTTGCTCGGATTTGCTCATTTCCGCATGGAGCGACGACGATTATACCCCGTATTACGTCTTTTTATGGAACAACACCGATGCGTCGTTCGTTTATTCGTGTATTTTAGGCACTCCTTACGTCGACAGTGAGGCTCACAAAGTGTATTCCACAGTATACAGTGACGGAGTCGAAGCCGTTTATGTTTACGACATAAACGAAATGGAGCTGGTGCTTGTAAATACGTGGTCGCCGAGAGAGGTAGGAGATCTTTATACGGATATTTCGGATTATGAAGATTATATCGAACCGAATGACGAAGAAGATTACCTTATTTTGGTGAACGACGACAACACGCTTGAGGCTGACTATTATCCCGGAGATTTGTACTATCTTATCGATACAAGAGAGGATAACCGTCCGACACAGCAAATGAGAACGTCTGCGGCAATGGCGGTTGAAGCACTGTTTGCCGAAATGAGAGCATCCGGATATAACGATATGTCGATAACGAGCGCTTTCAGAGATTACGACTATCAGGGATATCTTTTCAACTCTTATGTTCAAAGCGAAATTAACGCAAACGGGCTTTCATATGAGGATGCCGTAAAGGCGGTATCTCTTTATTCCGCAGAACCGGGAACAAGTGAACATCAAACCGGGCTTTGCTGTGATATGCACAATCTTCCCGAAGCGGACCGTTCGTTTGAAAACGAGCCGGTTTACGAATGGCTTAAAGAAAATGCTTGGAAATTCGGATTTGTTTTGAGATATCCCGAAAACAAGCAGAACATTACGAAAATCACTTTTGAGCCTTGGCACTACAGGTTTGTCGGTAGATACAACGCCGATAAAATGACTTCTCTCGGACTGTGCCTTGAAGAGTATTGTGCATATATTGCCGGAACAGAGATTGAATAATTCGAAAAAATAAAAAAGCGGGCGAAAGGATTGTAAAATGCAATCCCTCGTCCGCTTTTCCCTTGTTACATTACCTTTTGCGATGTTGACCCGTGTTTTAAGAGAACACGGGTAACTTTTGTAAAAAATATTGTAAAATGATACAAAGCGACAGGAGGTAATATCAAATGGAAAAAACGGTTTCGAATTCGATGATAAGAGATTTTGAAAAGTTTCTTCGCTCGAA
>CAYXMB010000020.1:0-13344 GCA_964466085.1 uncultured Ruminococcus sp. | reverse complement strand
TTTTTCTTCTTTAATGCAAATATCCGTCTTCGGAACGCCGTTTTTGCGAATTTTCTCCGTTACCGACTCGATTTCTTCTGTGAAAACGGCGGCGTTTGCGCTTTCGAAACCGAAAACGGTTTTGAAGCACGAGTTGTCCGCACCGCCGTACAGTACGCCGTCTTCGGCTTCTCCGAGTGAGCCATCTAACATTTTCTTTATTGCGGTTTCATAGTCGAATTCGATAACAAATTCGGCATCGGGGAAGTCATCTTCCGTACCGTAGCAAGAATAAAGCGCCGTTTGGCTTGCCGCCGCTTGGCAATCAACAGGTGCGGCTGCGCCGAAGGAAAATATGCTTTGACAGCCGTCGGCATACATTTCGCTTACAACGGCAACGGAGCTTTCGTCCGAGACGAGAGAATTTGCGTAGCCTACCGAGATTTCAAAACTTTTATCGCCGTTTTCCGAAGCGCACTCCGCAACGGCACTTATAAAACCGTCGGCACATTCGCTGATTTTATCGATACCGACGGGTGCGAAAAATCCGACGTTTTCGTGCCCCGACGCCACCGTAATACTTCCCGCAATATATCCGACGTCGTAGAGGGACGGCATAAGAGAAACCACATTGTCTCTTTGCGACACCGTTAAAGCATCGACCAAAATAAAATCGACATCGACGTATTCTTCGCTCAGCTCCGAAACGGCGTCTCCGTATTCGATTCCCGTACCGACAACCGTCGCATATCCGTCAAGTATCATATCAATCATACTGTCTTTGATATATTCCGTCGTGAACTTTTCCGGAAAGACTCTTTCGAATTTCAAGCCGTTCTCTTTTGCATATTCGGAAATTCCCCGTGCGACGGCAGAGCCCTTTCGTCCGTCACTCAGCGAATCGGTGTAGAGCACAATGCCGTTTTGTTCGAGGAGCTCCTCCGTTTCGGTCTCGCTTTCGACGTTTTTCACAGAGCATGCCGAAAATACAAAGCTCAAAATCACAACGGCACTCAAAGCGGCAAAAGTTCTTTTCAAAAACAAAATTTTATTCATTTCCGACATATCCTTTATCGAATCCGAAAGGAAGAATTTCGGCAAGCGACAAAGTCATATCACCATCTTTCCCGACCATAATGACCTTGAATTTTTCACTGTCGCAAAATTCCGCCATAACCTGACGGCAAACGCCGCAGGGCGGAAAATATCCCTCTATTTTCCCTTCACGCCCGCCTGCAACGGCAATGGCTTCAAAACTTCTTTCTCCTTCGCTTACCGCTTTGAAAAAAGCCGTTCTTTCGGCACAGCACGTCGGGGTATGAGCGCTGTTTTCGATATTGCACCCCGTATATATTTTCCCGCTTGACGCAAGCAATGCGGCACCGACGAAATAATGCGAGTAGGGTGCATACGCCGTTTTCATCGCTTCCTTTGCCATATCGGCAAGAATTTTACAGTCATACATAGCCGTTATTCCTTTGCAATCAGCGAAACGGCACTTTCGCCGACGGTGTCGAACGGGACGCTGAGAAGTTCGCAAACGGTCGCCGAAATATCGGCAAAGGTGCCCCTCGTTCCGAGATTTACGGGCTTGATTTTTTCGCCGTAAATTATAAGCGGAGTGTACTCTCTCGTATGGTCGGTACTTACGTCTCCCGGATCGCAGCCGTGATCGGCGGTTATCATTAAAACGTCGTTCTCATTCATTTCCGGAATAAATTTTTCAAGCCACAAATCAAACTCCGCAAAAGCTTCGGCATATCCGTCGGTATTGTTGCGATGCCCGTAAAGCATGTCGAAATCAACGAGATTCGTAAAGCAAAGTCCGCTGAAATCACGTTTTGCAAGCGACAAAGTCACCTCCATACCTTCGGCATTTCCGTGAGTGGGAATACTTTCGGTAATACCGCACGATGCGAAAATGTCGGTAATTTTACCTACCGCTATAACATCGCCTCCCGATTCCTTTATACCGTCAAGCATGGTTTTTCCGCTCGGCTCCAAAGAGAAATCATGCCGATTGGATGTTCTTGTAAATCCGTTTTTTTCGTCTCCGATAAACGGTCTTGCGATTACTCTGCCGACTCCGTGCTCGCCTTTGAGAATATCACGTGCTATCCCGCAGTATTCATAGAGTTTTTCGGGCGGTACAATATCTTCGTGCGCCGCAATTTGAAACACGCTGTCCGCCGACGTGTAAACTATAAGTTTCCCGGTCTTTACGTGCTCGGCACCGTAATCTTTTATAACTTCCGTCCCCGAATACGGCTTATTGCAAAGTATTCCTCTGCCGCATTTTTCACTGAATTCGTCGAGAATTTCTTCGGGAAATCCGTCTGGATAAGTCGGGAAAGGTACGTCGGAAATCAGCCCGGCTATTTCCCAGTGACCTATCGTCGTATCTTTCCCTTTGGATTTTTCCGCCATTCTCGCATAAGCTCCCAAAGGAAATTCGACTTTTCCGATATACTCCTGCCCGTCAATGCAACCGAGTCCGAGATTTTTCATATTACGGTCTTTAAAATACCTGCTTTTCGAAATTGTGCGGAGCGTATGGCTTCCGACGTCTCCGAAATCTGAGGCATCCGGAAGTTCGCCTATTCCGAGACTGTCAAGTACGATGAGGAAAACTCTTTTTGCTGTCATAATTGCCTCCGAAAATATCAGTATTCGGCGTTTTCAAGGTCAACTGCGGTATCAAGCGCAATTTTCATCATTTGGGTAAACGTGCTCTCTCTTTCATCGGCGGAGGTCGCCTCATGTGTCAGGAGATGGTCGGAAACCGTACAAATCGCAAGAGCTCTTTTTCCCGCTCTTGCGGCATTCATATAAAGCGCCGCCGCTTCCATTTCAACGGCGCAAACTCCCATTTTCATCCAACCGTCATTGGCACTCGGTGAGTCATTGTAAAACGGATCGGAAGACAAAATGTTTCCGACGTGATATCTTGCGCCGTGTTTCTCGCAGTTTTCGACAGCGGTTTTAAGCATCGTATAATCGGCAATAGGCGCAAATGTGCCTCCGAGATTGAATTGAGACGCAAAGTTCGAATTTGTGCAAGCGCCCATTCCTATTACTATGTCGCGAAGTTTAATATCCGCTCTCATAGCTCCGGCGGAACCTATACGCATTATATTTTCAACGCCGAAAAAGTTATAGAGTTCGTAAGAATATATGCCGATTGAGGGTATGCCCATTCCGCTTGCCATCACGCTTACACGGATACCTTTGTAAGTTCCCGTGTATCCCTGAACGCCTCTGACGTTATTTACAAGCACTGCGTTTTCAAGAAAATTTTTCGCTATAAATTCGGAGCGAAGCGGGTCTCCGGGCATAAGTACCGTTTTTGCGAAGTCCTTCGGTGTTGCCTTGATATGCGGTGTCGGGTAATTTTCCATTTCGTTCCTCCTGTTTTATACAAGCGTAAATTTTTATATCAAACCTTGTTCTTTGACGATTTTGACGATTCTCGACGTGCCGAGTCTCGATGCGCCGAGAGAAATAAATTCTTCGGCATCCTCAACGGAAGAAATTCCGCCGGCGGCTTTGATTTTAAGATGCGGTTCCACATGCTTTGCGAACAAAGCAACATCCTCTTTCGTTGCGCCCGCACTTGAAAATCCCGTCGAAGTCTTTATATAATCGGCACCGGATTTCGATACGATTTCGCACATTTTTATTTTCTCGTCGTCCGTCAAAAGACAGGTTTCTATAATAACTTTCAAAAGTTTTCCGGAACATGCGGCTTTAACCGCTTTGATTTCGGAAAGAATCTCGTCGTATTTCTTATCTTTGAGCCAACCTATATTTATAACCATGTCGACTTCATCAGCACCGTTTTTCACGGCGTCCGCCGTTTCAAAGCATTTGGTTTCGGTCGTGCTGTATCCGTTCGGAAATCCGATTACGGTGCATATCGCAAGTTTTTCACCCACATATTTTTTCGCATCACCGACATAAGAAGCGGGAATGCACACCGATGCCGTACCGTATTTTATGCCGTCGTCGCAAAGAGATTTGATATCGTCCCACGTTGCGATTTGGGAAAGAACGGTGTGGTCGACTTTCGATAAAACTGTTTTGATATCCATTTTTAATCCTCCGCTTATTTTTCGCTGTTTTCGCTTATTTTCTTTTTATAGCATTTGTGGCACATTGCAACGTAGCTGTCGTTGCCGCCCAAAAATATTTGCTGACCGCTCGTTATTACTCTGCCGTCGGGTGCGATTCTCGCATTAACCGTCGCTTTGGAACCGCAGGAACATATCGTCTTTATTTCGGTAATCGAATCGGCAAGTTCGAAAAGTCTGCGACTTCCCGAAAAGAGTTTCGTTCTGAAATCCGTTCTGAGTCCGAAACACAAAACGGGAATATCGTAAACATCGACGATATATCTCATCTCGTCGATTTGCCGTTCCGTAAAAAACTGACACTCGTCGGCAACTATGACATCGACTTTTTCATGCTTTTCGTAAATTTCGACTATGCTGTCCGTCGGCAAAACGGCATCCGCGATTGCCTCAAGTCCTATTCTCGACCTCACGGTTCTGTCGCCGTCTCGATTGTCGACAGAGGGTTTAATCAGCCAAACTTTCATATCCCTCTCTTCGTAATTGAATTTCGTTATCAGAGCGTTTGCGGTTTTCGACGAACCCATTGCTCCGTATTTGAAATACAGTTTTGCCATGTAAACCTTCCTTTATAAAATACGGAATTCAAAATCTCACTGCCACAGTTCTCTTTCAAGATAGCACTTTATCGTGCCCTCAAGCCAGTAATCGAACAAAGTGTCGGGACAGCTTTTCTCATATTCCTTCATTCTTAGATATATATCTCTGCCGTCTGAAACGTCGTGCCAGATATCGGCAAAAACGTAATTGTAATTTTCAAGCGGCATTTCGTGTTCAGCATATTCGAAAGCGTCAGCCCTCACGGTGCGTATTTTCTCCTTGTTCGGGAATTGCGGTAATATATGCCGATTGAAAAGTTCAAGCACTTCTTCGCTTGAATCCACAACCGTAACCGATTCGACGCACTCTTTGTTCGATGCCGAAAAAGCGAAATAGCCGAGTCCCATGCCGTAGGTCAGAACTTTCCCGAAAGCATTGGCAACGGCCGGTTTCGTCGTCACGGTTTCGTTCGGCATAAGTGTCATCCACTCCCTGCCGTTTTCAAGCACCGCCGGGTATTCGAAACTTTCGGTGAAAAAACCTATCTGCGGTATCATTCTCCCGTCGTCCGTAACCGAAAAATCGTTGCAAACAAACGCCTCACCCGGTTTCAGTTTCATCGTTTTGAATTGCCATTTTCCGAGCTTTGCGTCGGGTATTGAAATATTCTTATAATACGGGTCGTTTATAAAATCCTCCGTCGACATCTCGTGAAATGCCGGCAGAAAATAATTTCTGAAAAAATCCTTATCGGAACCGAGAGTATCCATTCCGAAAGCCGCCGCAACAAGTTCGGCGTATGCGTTTTCAAGCGAAACGCCGCTTGCGTTTGCCACTTCGAAAACACTTTCGATATCGGCAAAATCGGGTGCGACGTTCAGAAAAACGCTCATAAGCTGAACGATTTTAGAATTGTATTTTCTCGTTTCGCCGGGCGACAAAACAGCTCTCGGAAATTCCATTTCGACAAAATCCACTCTTTTCGTAAATTGCTTTTCGCTTCATTTAAATAAAAAACGAAAAGCGGAACGCACACGAAGTCATTTCGTATTGTGCCGTATCCGCCTTCATTTTACCATTTTAAAAATATTGTGTCAATATCTTTTCGGAAGGTTTTAAAAAGTTTTGCCGTGCCGATTTTCGAAAAAATCGGCATGCTCCGTTTGGCACAGCCGTTCTCCGAAGCACACGGCGGATTTCGCGGGGAATTTGCGAAAATTCTACCCGTTCCGCTTTTTCTCGTATTTAACATAGGAAAAATCGGACGTTTCGGCCCTTCCTTTCATTGCATTTTCAACTTGAAAATGCAAACTTTCGGTTTTTTCTTTCAAGCTCTCGCCGACGGGGTAAAACGGCCCGTCAATGTATATTTTCGCAAGCGGTCTTCTAAAAAATTTCGATTTCACGTAAGTCGCAGTCAGCGCATACGACGCTTTTCGGCTTTTTGCGGGATAGGTGAAGGACGCAGTCGGAAACGGCCTTATCCCCGTATAATACTTCCAAACATGGGCTTCGGGGTAAATAACGACGGAATGACCCTCGCAAATCCGCCTGTCGACGGCTTTCGAAAGTTCTCTTATTCCGTTAAACTCCGATGTGACGGGAAGTGCTCCGAGATAGGGCAAGAGTCGTCCTATAACCGGTATTCCGTAGTTCGCCGTGCCGACAACCGTATATATTCTTTTCGGAAATGACGCCAATGCGGGAATAAACACGTCCCCCAAAGGCTGAGTGTGATTTGCGAAAATAAAGAAACCGTCTTTTTCTTTTTTTATTTTCCGTCTGCCGATAAATTTAACGTGAAGAAAAAAAGTGCAGTAAAAGAAACCGAAAATCAGTGCCGCAAAATAAACCGCACGAGACAAAAACGCCGATTTTTTATCTTCTCTTATCCATTTATAGCCGTTCGGAAGCTTAAAATTCTGATTTCGGCTTATTTCGAAATCGTCCCGAAAGCTCTCATAATATCGCACTCTGCTCTTTTTCATAACCTTTTTTCCATCCGGCAATATCACAAGATTCGAATTCATACGTCAGTTTTTTGCCGTAAACCTTTTCGTAACATTCTTTCTTCATTTCGTAATCGGCACTCGCAAGCCTTTCGGTATTTACCCTGACCGACTCGTCGGGGTTGGGATACAGAACGCCGAGTACGTGAAGGATATATCTCACTTTTTTGAAATCGGCGTTTTTCTCGTCTTCGTCGGTGTCGAGAATTTCGACAAAGCACGAAAGAATCGGAACGCCGAGCTTCGACGCAAAAAAGTAAGCTCCCGATTGCGGGGGTCTCGGTTTTCTGTAGTTAAACCACATTTCCTGTTCGGGATAGAGTAAAACCGCATCCTTGTTTTCGACAAGTCTTTCCCTCATAACGGAAGTAAAGTCCCCCGCAAGGTAGCGAGGTTCCGTTGAAATCGGCACCGTGTCGGCGTAATTCATCAGAAAGCCGAGCACGCCGTCCATTGCTAAATTCGAAACCTGCGTTATTATTGCGAGATTTTTTCTTCCCAACGTATCGGTCAAAAGACGGATTACGGTATTTTCAAACGGGCTGAAATGGTTGCTTGTTATAATAACACCGCCGAGCCCTTCGGGAATATTTTCAAGTCCTTCGATTAACGTTCCCGAATTTACGGCTTTCGTCACGGCTCGTGCCGCAGATACGGCAAGTTTTCTCTTGAATTTGTAGGTGAGAAGTCTCCTGTTTTCAAAATAAGTTTCGATTATTCTTTTTTCTTCTTCCGAAGTCAGTGACGGGTCGCCCGTTTCGACTTTACCGTGAAAATTTCCGCTCTCGGCGCACCTTTTTATGTTTTCTATTACTTCTTCTCTGTTTCCGCCGATAATCACAGTCTTATTTTAACCCCGCTTTCATGCATTTTTTTGAAAGTCACATCGTTTTGCGGAATTTCCGTTGCACGTCTTATGAGAAGTTCAAGACAGTCGGAATCCGCCTTTTTCTTTTCGTCACAGTACCCGTCCTTGAAAGCTTTTATTTCATCGATATATCCGCTGTCTTCGGCATACTTCCAAAAGTATTCGGCGTACTGTATTCCGTCGTAACACCAAGGCTTTGAAAAAAGGTTGTAGTGGATTATATGCGTTTTTTTAAGCGCTTCTCTGCTTTCGTTCGGCATGGCATCCCATGCGTTTTCAAGATAAAATATTCTTCCGTTGCACATGGCATTAAGATAATCCTGGTCGGGTGCTATGCTGTCGAAATGGTACGTGCTCAGTAAATCGAGAAAATGCCCCTCTAAATTCGCACGTCTCATTTCGCAAAGATTCATCAAAAGCACGCCCGAATTGACGTATTCTTCTTTTTTTACCCCTATTGCATTCTCGGTATAAGCGACAAGCGGCAAAATATCGGCTATCGACAAATCGTTACATGCTCCGACAAAATTATCCCCGATGTCGATATCGAACATTTTAGCAAGGTCGTCCGTTACGATAACGTCGCTGTCGAGATAAATCCCTTTGTCGTATTCGGGGAACATAAACGGAATGAACAGTCTGAAATAAATCGTGAGCGTAAAGTAGTCGCAGCGAAGTCTGTTGCTCATTCTGTCATCGAGCTCATCGAAACTTGCCCTCATCGGGACGAAATCGATTTTGAAATTATCTCTTTCGAATTTACGGAGCTTTGAAATGTTTTCGTCACTCAAATCCCGGTACAAAACCTTTGCGACGTATTCCCTCTTTTCGTCGGAATTCCGAACTGCGGAATTCAGCGCCGTTGCGAGGAAAGGCGCATAATTGTCGTCGACTGTGAAAAAAACGGGTATTACTTTATTCATTTTTGTATTTCCTTTCATATGTATCGATTATTTCGTCGAATTCGAATATTTTAAGTTTTTCGTGCAAGCCTTTCACATCGGAAGGTTTTATGCAGACTGCCCTGAAATACGGGAAGAATTCAAAATAGGTCGTGAAATGCTTGAACACGGTGTCTTTTTTGATTTTTCCCTGCTCGTTATATCTGATGTCCGCCTTTTTCCTGACAGCCTCTTTGTTGAGCGCCGTTTGATCGGGCATAAACATTTTAACGTTGCGACATCTTTTTCTGCACCTGTCAAACGTACCGTTCTTTCGGATTTCTTTCATATTCATAAGCAAAACACCCGAATTTAAGTAATCGTGTTTAAAAATATTTCCGAAAAACCATTTGCCGTATCTGTCGGGTACTCCGATAATTTCCGCACCCGAAAAATCGGCGCCGTAAAATTCCGAAAAATCGGCACGGCAGAGGACGTCGCAGTCGAGATAAAGTACTCTGTCGGGAATTTCGTCGACTTCGTCGGCAAAAAGTCTCAGCATACACAACGGTGTAAATCTCGTTTTCATATTTGCCGAAGGAAGTTCCGATTTAAACTTATCGCTTAAATCCGCAAGCGTCACTTTTCCGACGGAACCGCTCTCCGAAATCGCCTTTTCGAGCGTCTCGGCAAAATCACGTCCGATTGCGTGCCGTGCGCCGACGTTTGCCGTCAGAATAAAAATGTTGAGGTAATCTTCGGTATTTTCGCAAAGAGAAAGCACGGAAAGGAACATTCCGTCACGAACACCTTCGTCCCCGCAATACATGATATTCAATTAAATCGCCTCCTTTTTTCGGGGATTATACTCTTTTGCCGAGCGAGAGTCAACCTTTTCGGGTATCGGAAGCGTAGAACCCGTTTCTACCGTTTGAAAACCGACCCGTAGACCGCATTTTCGCAAATTCCACGTTTGGTAGAACAGTAAAAACGCCCTTTCGCACAAGGATTTTTGCACGGAGGGCGTTTTATGTTTCGAATTTGAAAAATCAGGCTTTCGGTTTTTTGACAAACGACCAGAGGACGATAACCGCCTGGCCGACAAAGCCCAAAATGTAAATAAGCGAGATATTCTTGCCGAAATACAGAAAAGATACGTGAAGCGCCGCAAGAACGGACCACATAAGAGCCGAAATGATAAAATAGTTCCGTCTGGGATTGAACCAAATCGAGTTGAAAACAAGAGCCATTGAAAAGTGGCTTTGCCCGTAATAAGAGTCGTTAAAATAAAAGCCGAAACCGAAACGAACCAAACGACACTTTCGGATAAATACGCAATTACTCTCCTGTTATATTTTTCTTCGTCACGAGCATTTTCCGAAGGTGACATATCGGCGTTTTCCTCTCTCACGAGATAATCAAGCGACACACCGAATAAATCCGCGATTTCAACGAGAACCGCAATATCGGGAGACGATTCGGCACGTTCCCATTTCGATACGGTTTTGTTCGAATAATTGAGTTTTTCCGCAAGTTCAAGCTGCGTCATGTTGTTCATAAGCCGAAGTTCGGTTATGTTTTTGGCAACCGTATTTTTTATTTCATCCATAAAATTTCTTCCTTTCGAACGTGCTTTATCGGGAACTTCGGCAGTCCGCCGTCGGCAGGGTCACGGTGATTTCCGTTCCCTTTTCGGGCGCGCTTTCAACTTCTATATTCCCTTTGCTCAAATCGACGATACGTTTGACAAGCGCAAGTCCCAAACCGTTTCCTTCTTCACGTCTGGACGAATCCGACTGATAAAATCTTTCGAAAATTCTCTTTTGCGTCTCTTTGTTCATTCCGACCCCGAAATCCCTGACTTTCACCGACAGGCTGTCACCGCTGTGCTCCGTTTTGACGGAAATCTCCGATGACGGGTTTGAAAACTTGATTGCGTTGTCGATAATATTTATCCAAACTCTTTCAAGGAGAGCTTCGTTTCCGCAGTACACCGTCTTTTCCATATCGATATCGAAATCGATTTCTTTTGCGCTCCATTTGTATTCAAGCATCAGAATACATTTGCGTATCTGTTCGTCAAGCCTGTATTCGCGGTTTCCGTCGAAAAATTCCTGATTTTCGATTTTCGACAAAAGCAAAATATCACTTGTCAAAGTCGAAAGCTTTCGGGAATTATCGATGATTTTCTGAATATAACGCCTTTTTTTCTCCTCACTTAAATCGGAGTTATAAAGTAAAGTCGCATAACCTTCGATTGAAGAAAGCGGCGTTTTGAATTCGTGAGAAACGTTTGCCGTAAAATCGCATCTCAAAGTTTCGATATTCGACAAATCACGCACCATAGCGTTGAATTTGCGCTTTATCTCTCTGATTTCGGCTATTTTATCGTCCTCCGACACTCTCACGTCGAAATTGCCTCTCGAAAGGCTTTCAAACGCATCACCGACACTTTGAACGGGTCGAATTATGAGCTTACCCGCAAAAAACGCGACGACGGCTCCGAGCAAAAGGCTTCCCGCAAGGCAAACCAAAACAGGCAAATGCCGTTTTGTCGGATTGATTTCGACAATTCCAACTTTAAAAAGAGCGAACCAGCAAGCGGCGGTGAACAAAAAAACGGCGGTGACGGTTGCAAAAATCACACCTGCAAAGTAAAGCCATAAATTCGAGCATTTTCTTTCAGTCACTTTTCTTCACCGCCTTATATCCGAGTCCCCTCACCGTTATGATTTCGAAATCGTCGCAGTCGGCAAAGCGGTCTCTCAACCTGTTTATATGTACGTTGACCGTGCGTTCGTCGCTTTCCGAAAACATGCCCCATATTTCGTCCATAAGCTGAGGCCTTGTGAAAATTTTATTGGGATAAGACAAAAGCTTGTAAAGAAGAAAAAATTCTTTCTGCGGTAAAACGGTTTCTTTCCCCCGAACGCTCACCGTCAGGGCATCGTAATCGAGTACCGTTTCACCGACTGTGATTTTCTTTTCGCTTGATATTTTGGCTCTGCGAAGCAAAGCCTCCACACGGAGAACAAGCTCGTTGACGTTTATCGGCTTTATCATGTAATCGTCGGCGCCGGCTCCGAAAGCACGGCGCATATCTTCAAAGCAGTCTTTCGCCGTGACAATCAAAATCGGAATTTCCCGTCTGAAAGAACGCAAGGCTTTCGAAAGCTCGATTCCGTCCATTTCGGGCATCATAATATCGCAAATCGCCAAGTCGACGTATTCCCTTTCCGTGACGTCAAGCGCTTCTTTTCCGTTGCGTGCGGGGATGCATCGGTATCCGCTGTCTCGCAGAACGGTACAAAAAAGCTCTCTCATATCGTCATTGTCTTCGACCACAAGCACGCAAAACACGGTATATCCTCCCTCTCGGTACTTTTTTCGGGGCTATGTTTTATTTTACCACAGAAAAATAACAAGAAGATAAACTCCGGCGTTTTTTCGAAAAAGTTTATCTTCGGTTTACCTTGAATTGTCGTTCGGTTTAACGTGATGCGCTATAATAAGGTTTAACCCGTGTGAAATACGGGAAATATTTTTCGAAAAAAGGAGTTTTCAAATGAAAACGGCAATCGTTTACTATTCAAAACATCACGGAAACACAAAGAAGCTGCTTGACGCAATAGCGAAAAACAACGAGGTCGAACTTATCGACATTACGGAAAAGCCCGACACGGATTTGACAAAGTTCGACCGCATAGGATTCGCATCGGGAATTTACTATTCGAAATTTCAGAAAAACCTCTTATCCTTTGCGGAGGAAAATTTTCCGAACGGAAAAGAAACATTTTTCATTTACACCTACGGTGCCGAGAAAAAAGGATATACAAATGCTATTTCGTCGGCCGTGAAAAAACATAACGCGAAAATTCTCGGAGAATACGGCTGTTTCGGCTTCAATACTTTCGGACCTTTCAAGTTAATCGGCGGAATCGCAAAAGGACACCCCGACAATACCGATATCAAAGGCGTTTTGCGCTTTTACGGGGAACTTTAAGCCGTGCTCAAACTCGATAATATAATAAAAACCTATTCTACGGGAGAATTTGTTCAGAATGCGCTTGCGGGTGTCAGCATTTGCTTCAGAGAAAGCGAATTCGTCTCGATTCTCGGTCCCAGCGGTTCGGGAAAAACAACTCTTTTGAATATTATCGGCGGTCTCGACCGCTATACGAGCGGTGACCTTACGATAAGCGGAGTATCAACGAAAAAATACGGAGATGCCGATTGGGACAGTTACCGTAACAATTCGGTGGGATTCGTTTTTCAAAACTATAATCTTATTTTGCATCAAAGCATTCTCCGAAACGTCGAACTTGCGCTGACTCTTGCCGGAATATCGAAAACGGAGCGGAGAGAGAAAGCCGCCGAAGTGCTTAAAAAAGTCGGGCTCGGCAACCATCTTCACAAAAAACCGAATCAGCTTTCGGGCGGTCAGATGCAAAGAGTCGCAATAGCAAGAGCACTCGTAAACAACCCCGATATCCTCCTTGCCGATGAACCGACGGGGGCTCTCGACTCGGAAACAAGCATTCAGATTATGGAACTTTTGAAAGAAATTTCGAAAGACAAGCTCGTTATTATGGTAACTCACAATCCGGAGCTTGCCGAAAAGTATTCGTCAAGAACGGTAATGCTCTCGGACGGAAAAATAGTCGGGGACACGAATCCGTTTAACGGCACGGAAGAACAGACAAAAACGATAAAAAGAAAAAAAGTATCGATGTCGTTTTTCACGGCACTGTCGCTTTCGTTTAACAACCTTCTCACAAAAAAAGGAAGAACGGTACTCACGGCTTTTGCCGGCTCTATAGGAATTATCGGCATTGCGCTGATTCTCGCTCTTTCGACGGGCATGAACGATTATATAAACGACGTTCAAAAAGAAACGATGACGTCGAATCCCATCACCGTAAGCTCCGAGACAATCG
>CAYXMB010000019.1:0-13424 GCA_964466085.1 uncultured Ruminococcus sp. | reverse complement strand
GATAGGCGCTCTTTATCCGTTCGGATACGGGCTCTCCTATGCCGAGTTCGAATATTCCGAGCCCGAAATTTCAAGCCAAACGCTTGAAAGAGGAAATTACATTACCCTTTCGTGCGAAGTGAAGAACGTCGGTAAATACGTAAGCGAGGAGACGGTACAGCTTTACGTAAGAGACGTTACGGCTTCACTGACCCGTCCCGTAAAAGAGCTCAAAGGATTTAAAAAAATCCGCCTTGCGCCCGGAGAGTCCGCAAGAGTTTCTTTTGATATAACGTGCGACATGCTTGCGTTTTGGAATTGCGATATGGAATTTGTCGCCGAGAGCGGAGAGTTCAAAGCGTGGATATCTTCGAATTCGCAAGACGAGAAAATCGGATTCGATTTCGAACTTATATAATTTATAAAATAAAAGATAAGACGGTGATTTTCGACGTCGCAACACTTAAATGTGCAGAAACGGGAAAATCACCGTCTTTTTAAATTTTATAATATTATACTGTCGAAATCAAGCTCCGCCGTTGATTTCAAATGAATATCGGGTTCGACCGACGTCACGGCCACGTTTATCCCGACGGAGGTCATTCCCGCCGATTTGATAGCCTCAATACCCGCCTGAGAATCTTCGACTCCGATACATCTTTCGGGAAGTACGCCGAGCGACTTTGCACACACGTTGAATATTTCCGGGTCGGGTTTCGACTTTGAAACGGATGCGGCATCGGCTATATAGTCGAACTTATTTGAAATTCCGAGTGCACCGAGAACGGTCGGTGCGTTTTTGCTGACAGACGCAACGGCGGTTTTTATTCCGGCTGCGCGGGCCTTCTCGATAAACTCGGCGATTCCGGGAAGAATATCATCACTTGTAAGCGTCGAAATATACTCAACGTATATTTCGTTTTTTTCTTTTATAAAACGTTCCTTTCCGGCTTCGGAATACTTACCGTCGGCACCGTTTACTTCAAGTATAATCTCAAAGGATTTCATCCTCGAAACGCCTTTCAGTCTCTCGTTTATTTTTTCATCGAATTGCATATCGAGCCTATCGGCAAGCTTTTTCCATGCGAGATAGTGGAAATGCGCCGTATCGACGATTACCCCGTCAAGGTCGAAAATTATTGCCTGTGTTTTCATAAACGTCTCACCTCGAAGCCTCGTTGTATTTCAGAACGGTTTTGCCTTTTAATTTGTTTAAAGTCCCCGAACAGATAAACCGCACTTCGGTATCACCCGTAAGATTTTCGACCGTGAGTTCTTCGTGAGTTACCGTGAGTCTGAGCTTTTGGCCGTGCCACAAAATCATGCACGATGCGCTGTGCCAGTTGTCGGGTAAGTTAGGTTGTATTCTGAGTTCCTCTCCGTATCGGCGCACACCCATAAATCCGAGAACGGTGCACTGCCAAATTCCGCCGAGAGACGCCGCATGTATTCCGTCACTTGAGGACCACATGCAAGTGCCCATATCAATCATGGATGCTCTCTCGTAAAGTCTGTATGCCGTTTCCTTTTCGCCGAGATCCGCCGCAAGGGACGAGTAAGTCGAAAGGCTGAGGGACGAATCGTGGAGGCATCTTTTCTCGTAGAAATAGAAATTTTTCTTTTTAACTTCGGGTGAGAACAAATCCTCGAACAGGAACATAAGAAGCATGGTATCCGCCTGCTTCGACATTTGCGTGTTTTTCCAGCCGTACTTTGACGAGAGCTCATGCGCCTCTTTTGCCATTTCGGAAAGCGTGCAGTCATCCCTTGTAATATCGATAAGATTTAAATACGTATCATCCTGAGGTACAAGACCGTCCTCGTTTTCTCTCGGAAGATATATTTTATCGACTTTATCGCACCATGTAATATATTCGGCATCGATATCGAGAAGTTTATTGAGCCTTGCGAAAGTTTCGCCGTTCTCTTTTTTGAGCTTTTCGTAATATTCAATAGCGAGTTTTACGTTATATTGCGCCAAATAGTTGGTATAAGCGTTGTTGTCAACGTCTTCTTTATACTCGTCGGGACCGATAACCTTTTTGATTTCGTATCTGTCAAGCGCACCGTTATATTCAAGCCTCGATATCCAGAACGTTGCGGTGTCGAAAATAATCTCATATCCGCACCTTTCCATAAAATCAAGGTCTCGGCTTACAACGTAATAATAATATACCGCAGCCGCAATGTCAGCCGTTATATGTACTTCGGACACACCCATACTGTATTCGGGAGGCGTTCCCTCTCCATCCGTTATCCAAGAAGCTTCCCATGGATACATTGCACCTCTGAAACCCATATCCCGTGCTTTTTTTCTTGCCGCACCGATACTGTTGTATCTGTATTCGAGAAGGCTCCTTGCCTCTTTCGTATTCGTGAAAATAAAATACGGGAGCATGAATATTTCGGTATCCCAAAAAGTGTGGCCTTTATATCCCGGACCCGAAAGACCTTTTGCGCCGATATTCATTCTGTTATCGTGAACGGGGCTCATAACGGTGAGGTGATATATCGCAAATCTTATCGCAAGTTGGTCTTCACACCTGTCGCTGTCGATTAAAATATCACGTTCATTCCATATTCTCGTCTCCCACTCGTCGGCGGATTCTTCCGCGATTTTATCGAATCCGAGCTTCAAAGCACTCGCCATATGCGCTCTCGCATCGGCAACGAGAGTTGTCGCATCGCAACCGTCACGTTCCGAATCACGGCTTGTGAAAACGTTCGACGTTTTGTTTACGGTAAGTTCCATGCCGGCTTTCAGCGAAAAAACGGCTTCTTCCTTGATTGTCGTCATTCCTTCGCTGACAAAATCGCCCTCACCGTCGATTTTCACTCCGTTAAGCTCATAGCTATGACACGTCATGGTCGAAAAATAAATTCCGCTTTGCCGGGTTTTCGTCGTAACGTTCATTATTCCGTCGACAACGTTTATTCCGATAGCCTCGATGTGCTCTTTTCCGATTACCTCTCCTTCAATGCCGGACGAAACCTCTATTTCGCAGTCGGAATCGGGCACCGCAACAACTTTTGCGGCAATTAGATGGTAATCTTTCAAAGATACCGCTCTCGAAAATTCGAATTTAACCTTTTTTCCCTTTTTCGACGTCCACGTATATTTTCTCTTAAGAAGTCCCGTTCTGAGATTCAGGACTTTTTCGTAGTTTTCGCAGCTTTCGGCAGGGTTAACCGTTTCGCCGTCGACCGTAAATATCATATTGGTAACGTCGACATTGTTGGCAAGTTCGGGCACACCGCCCTCCAATGTATCGAATGTTCCCGCAACGAAGTTGCATCTCGAGGCGGGATGAACGTATTCTTCGTTTGAAGCACGCACTCCCATATACCCGTTTCCGAGACACATAATCGACTCTGTTTTTTCGGGATGTTCCGTCGGGAAAATTTCTTCGCAAAGAAGCCATCCGCTGTCTTTGCCGAATCCTTTATCGTATATCATATAAGCCTCCGCATTTTTAACTTTTATACTGTATTCAGTGTACCACATAAAAAAGGAAATTACAACATTTTTCGGATTTTATTTTTTTAAAAACACGAAAGGCCCGAAATAATAAAGTTCAAAAAGTCACCGTAACCGTCGTGCCGACTCCTTGTGTACTTTCAAGCTTGATTTCGGCACCGTGAAACGCCGCCGCGTGCTTTACAATGGAAAGGCCGAGACCCGTACCTCCCGTTTCTCTCGAATGACTTTTATCGACTCTGTAAAATCTTTCGAAAATACGTTCTTTATGTTCGGGAGGGATACCGATTCCCGTATCGGAAATTTCAATTATCTCTCTCCCGTTTCGCTTCGATACCGAAACGCTTACCTTTCCGCCGTCTTTGTTATACCGAACGGCGTTGTCGCAAAGATTATAAATTATCTCGTAAAGATATCTTTCGCACCCCTTCACAACGCACTCTTCGCCCTCAAGCGAAATCGCAACGTTTCTTTCGTTTGCGAAATTTTGAAGCGAGCCGACGGCCTCCGTTGCGATTTTATAAAGGTTAACTTCTTCAATCGGAATTTCACTTTTTTCGTCAAGTCGTGATAGACGGATAATATCGTTTATAAGATCGACAAGATGAGACGCTTCCTTTTTTATATTGCCGATAAACCGTCCCGTGTCGCAAGGCTTGACAAGACCGTTCTCCAAAAGTTCGGCACTTCCTATAATAGCCTGGAGCGGTGTTTTGAGCTCATGCGATACATTTGCCGTAAATTCCCTGCGACTTCTTTCGGCGGCAAGCGCATCCGTGACGTCAATGCACAGAATAACAACTCCCGTAACAGCGTCTCCCGACTCTGTCGGACTTATTATAAACCGATATTCGGCGTCCCCCCTCTTTTCTCTGAAATCGGAACGTTTTCCCTCAAGTGCTTTTTCCGAAGCCGACCGTAAACCGTCGCTTCTGTCGGCTTTAAGAAACGGCTCGCCGACAATACAGTCCGACACATTGAATAAATCTTTTGCGGCTTCGTTCATGCTGAGAACGGTGCCTTTCGAATCAAGAATAACAAGCCCCTCTTTCATAGAAGAAGTTATCTGCGCCATTTCATCGGTCTTTCGCTTAAGCTCTCCGATTTGGCGTACGATTTGGCGGTGTTGCCCGCCGAGACGTAACAAAACGGGAGTGAGTTCTTCATACGTATCGTTATTTTCCGGGTTATCAAGATCAAGGGTTTCAAGAGGTTTTACTATACTTTTTGCCGTTTTTTGCGATAAAACCACCGCAATTATCACCGAAAGAAGTACAATAGCGCAAATTGCGGGACTCATTCCCATAAGCAGTGCTCCTATTGTCATCTGTATTGCCGATATACGCAAAACATTGCCGTCGTCAAGAAGACGTGCTTCGTAAAAAGTTTTTTCGGTAAGAGTTGCGGAATATCTCGCACTGCTTCCGTATCCCGTCTCAAACGCTTCCGATATTTCCTCTCTTTCGAGGTGATTGTCCATCTTATTGAGCTCCGCCTGCGAATCGTACAGAACCGTGCCGTCGGGCGAAATAAGAGTAAAGCGAAACGACGTCGATGCGAAATCTTCGAAATACGAAATACCGCTTTGTCGAACTCCGGCACACGCAAGATTCAATTCGTCCCGAAGTCCCTTGACCTGCAATTTTCCGTAATAGCCGTAAAGAAATCCGCATATCATGACAAGGCTTGCGAGAAGTACCGCCATCGCTACGGCGATTACGGAAAAGAATATTTTTTTGGACATATTATTTCTCCATCTTATAGCCGACTCCGATTACGGTTTCAATATATTTTGAAGCCGTACCGAGCTTTTGTCTCAAAGTTTTTATATGCATATCGACCGTTCTCGATTCTCCGAGATAATCACTGCCCCATACCGAAGCGAGAAGTCTGTCCCTTGTGAAAACGACGTTCGGATTTCGCATAAACAATTTTAGTACTTCGAATTCTTTATATGTAAGGTTGACTCTGCAACCGTCGACCGTAACCTTTCTTTCTTTATCGTTAAGCACGATTTCGCCTATTCTGTATTCATCGCACTCATCGGGTGAAACGCACCTTCGCAAAACCGCTTTAATTCGGGATACCATCTCCATAACGCCGAACGGCTTTACAAGATAGTCGTCGGCGCCCGTATCAAGTCCCCGTATAACATCGGGTTCGGTACCTTTCGCCGTCGCCATAATCACGGGAATCGACGATGTTTCGGGATTGCTTTTTATTTCTTCGAGTACGGCAATGCCGTCCTTTCCGGGCAACATTATATCAAGCAAAATAAGCTTCGGCTTTTGCGTTTTCAGTGCATTGAGCATACTGATACCGTCGGAAAATCCGACGGCATCGAATCCCGTTTGCCTCAAAGTATAAACCTCGATATCGAGAATCGCGCTGTCATCGTCAACACACCAAATCATCGTTTTATATACCCCCTTCATGAGTACCCGTGACCGAAAATTCCACCCATTCGGCAATATTTACCGCATGGTCGCCTATCCTTTCGAAATATTTCGCTATCATAAGAAGATCCAAAGCATATTCCCCATCCGACGGATTTTCCGCTATCATCGAAATCAAAGTCTTTTTTATTTCGCAAAAATCTCCGTCGACCGTGTCGTCGTAATCGCAAACTGCCCTTGAGAGTTCCAAATCCTTATTCACGTAGGCATCGATACTGTCTGTCACCATTTTAACTGTGGCATTCGCCATTTTTCGTATACCGTGACATTCAACACCCGTTCTTCCGTTCAAAAAGACGATGATTTCGGCAATATCCTCAGCCTGATCGCCTATTCTTTCCATATCCGTTATCATTTTAAGAGCTGCCGAAATCATACGCAAATCACCCGCAACAGGCTGTTGCTGTAAAAGAAGCTTTAAGCAAATCGCCTCTATTTCCCTTTCCATTCTGTCAATTTGCGCACCTCTCTCGCACACCGATTTCGCAAGGTTCACATCACCCGAAAGAAGTGCTTTTGCGGCAATTGCTATAACACTTTCGCACTCCGCTCCCATTTCGATCATTTTTCGGTTCAGGAGTTTAAGCTGCTCGTCGAATCTGCTTCTCATATCATCCGAACCTCCCCGTAATATAGTCTTCCGTGCGTTTATCGTCGGGAGACGAAAACAGTTTTTCCGTATCGCCGAATTCAATAAGCTCGCCAAGCAGAAAGAACGCCGTTTTGTCCGAGATTCTGAGTGCCTGTTGCATATTGTGAGTCACTGTTATTATAGTGTATTTTTCTTTCAATTTCAATGCCAATTCTTCGATTTTCGACGTTGATATCGGGTCAAGCGCACTTGTCGGCTCATCCATAAGCAGAACTTCGGGTTCAACCGCAAGTGCCCGTGCAATACAAAGCCTTTGCTGTTGACCGCCGGAAAGTCCCAAAGCGCTTTTTTTAAGTCTGTCTTTCACCTCGTCCCAAATCGCCGCATCGGTCAGTGCTTTTTCCACTGTTTCGTCAAGAATCACACGGTTTTTTATCCCGTGCGTTCTCGGTCCGTATGCAACGTTATCGTAAATTGTCATCGGAAAAGGATTCGGTTTTTGAAACACCATTCCTATCTCTTTTCTGAGCTCGTTTGTATCGACTCCTTTTTCGTAAATATCTCTGTCCTTATACAAAACCTTTCCCGTAATTCTTACCGAAGACGCAAAATCGTTCATGCGATTAAGCGTTTTGAGGTACGTCGATTTACCGCACCCCGAAGGACCTATGAGAGCCGTTATGCTTCCTTTCGGAATACGGGAATTTATGTTCTTCAGTGCTTCGGTATCGCCGTACCAAAGACAAAGGTTTTCGGTTTTTATTATATCGCTCATCCGTTTTTCCTCCTTGAATAATATTTTCCGACAAGATATGCCGCAAGATTTATAAGAAATGTCAAAATCATAAGAATTACCGCAATCGCAAAAGCAACGCCGAACTCTCCCTCTTCCTTAGCCCAAACGTAAAGTGATACACTGAGAGTCGCACCCGGTTGAAAAAGAGCGCTCGGAATTCCGTTCAAAGCGTGAGCGAATCCCGCAGTGAAAAGAAGTGCCGCACTCTCGCCGACAATTCTGCCGACCGACAAAATGCATCCCGTGATTATGCCGTCAAGACAACTCGGAAGGACAACCGTTCGCACAACCCGCCACTTCCCCGCTCCGAGACCGAAAGCACCGTCCCGTATGCTTTGAGGCACCGTTTTCAGGCTTTCCTGTGTCGTTCTCATTACAGTCGGCAAATTCATGATTACAAGCGTCATGGAACCTGCCAAAAGGCTTGTACCGAAATTATTCGAAAAGATGAGCATACCGACAAGCCCGTAAATTACGGACGGAATGCCCGATAAAGTTTCCGCCGCATACTCTATTACGGCAACCGTTTTCTTACTTTTCGCATATTCCGTAAGATATACGGCGGCGCCGACGCCGAGAGGAAGCACGAAAACAAGCGTCGCCAGCACTACGTATACGGTGTTTAAAATATCCGGTAAAATTCCTATTCTTTCTTCGATTCGGCTCGGAGCCGTACTCAAAAGCTCCCACGACATATACGGCAGACCCTTGTACAGAACGTAGCCTAAAATGAAAAGTACCGAAGCGCACGTTACGGCAGTCGATACAACAGTCAAAATGCGCATCGAATTTATATAAATTTTCCGCTTTAATTTCATGTTATCTGCTCCCGTCCTTCTTTAAAAAGAAATTCAAAGTCGCACCGACAAGCATTATAAACAGGTATAATACAAGCGCTATTGAAAACAGCGCATCTCTTTGAAGGCTTCCGGGACTCGCATACGACATTTCGCTTGCCACCGCCGTCGTCAAAAAGCGGACGCTTCCGAAGAGTCTCGGCATATTGGCAACGTTACCCGACACCATCATAACCGCCATAGCCTCGCCGAGAGCACGACCGATGCCGAGAACGACAGCGGCGGAAATTCCGCTTTTTGCCGCAGGAAGGGATACTTTGAAAAAAGTCTCCGTCGGCGTCGCTCCGAGTGCAAGAGATGCATCCTCATATTCTTTCGGCACGCTGTCAAGCGCCGAAACCGATACTTTTATAATGCTCGGCAATATCATCACCGAAAGCACCGCTATTGCGGAAAACAACCCGGAACCGTCGGGAACACCGAATATTTTTCTGACGGCGGGGACAAGCACAAGCATTCCGACAAGTCCGTAAACCACAGACGGAATACCCGCCGACAGATTTACCGCATTCTCAATTGCGACCCTCGTTTTTCCTTTTGCGACTTTCGAAATAAAAAGCGCCGTGAAAATTCCGACGGGCATTCCGACGGCAAGTGCTCCCGCCGTGCCGTAAACGCTGGTCAAAATAAACGGTAAAATGCCGAATTCGGCATCATCCGCAGTTGATGCCCATCTCGTCCCGAAAAGAAATTTCGCAAGTCCGATTTCCCGAATTGCGGGAAGTCCCGATATTACAAGATACACTGTGATAATCAAAACACATCCGACACTTACAAGTCCCAAAAGCAAAAAAACGGAATGCATTATGTTTTCCGATATTCTTTTGTTATTTTTTCGCTTCATCTTGCGCCTCCGTCAATCGGACAGCTTGCGATGTGCGAAAACCACACCGCATTTTTCGATATAAGGTGCCGCCTTCTCGGACGTGATATAGTCAAAGAATTTTTTCGCCTCTTCCGACATTTCGCCGTTTTCGGGCGTTACGAGAACAAACGGTCTGCGAATGACGTAATCACCGCTCGCTATCGTTTCGGAATTCGGCAAAACACCGCCGATTTTAAGTACCTTTACGGTGTTTTTAACGGAAGCGACGGAAGCATAGCCTATAGCGGAGGGATTTCCCGCAACGGTCGTAATTACGTCACCCGTCGACGTAAGTTCCTGACGGTACATGCATTTTCCGACAGTCCCCGTTGCGCTCTCAAATCCTTCTCTCGTTCCGCTTCCCGCCTCCCGTCCGACAAGAACAACGCTACCGCTTCCCGCTCCTATCTCGCTCCAATCCCGTATTTTACCCGTAAACATTTTCAACACAGTCTCAAGATCCATATCGGAAACGGGATTTTCGGGATTGACAATTACGCAAATTCCGTCGTAGGCAAGTACCGTCTCGCAAAGTCCCTTGCTTTTTTCTTCGCTTTTAAGATTACGGCTCGACAGACCGATATCGCACCTTCCTTCCAAAACAGCCTGAATACCGCTTCCCGACCCTGTCGGGTTGTACGTAACGGTAATACCCGTTTCGGCTTTGTATGCTTCCGCCGTGATTTCGATAACATTACTCATAGATGTCGACCCCTCCGTCGACACTCCGCTTTTACCGCATCCCGCAAGCAAGGCTCCGACGCACAGTACCGCAAGAGTAATTAAGATAGCTTTTTTCATTCTTTTCATCTTTTTCATCTCCTTTCGAAGCCGATTTCGGACTTCGGATAAATTATATCCGCCCCCCGTAAAATCCGAAAGCAAAGCGATGTAAAATCGGCGTAAAAAAGAGGATACCCCAAAAGCGGAGTATCCCACGAAACGTCGTAAAACGTTTCTCAATCGCCGAAAGGCATATATTCGTTTTTAAGATAGTCTCTTATAAGAGTTCTGTCGGGAACAAGCACCGCCATTCCGTTTATCATGGCGCTTTCATACGCATCGTAGGACGGTACGAAATACGAATTCGGCTGAAGAGAGGCCACGTGCGGAGCAAGTTTGGTCGCAAGAGATATTATCTCGGAATTCGACATGTCGGTCGTAACATAGGGAAGAAACGAATCGACAAGTTCCAAAAGCTGTTTGATTCCGTATCCTCTTACGTTGTTGAGTATTGCGTTTAAAACATTGCGCTGTCTGCCCGTTCTGTTAAAGTCGCTGTCAATCATTCTGATTCTCGCATAGTCAAGCGCCGCCTGTCCGTCAAGGTGACAAAGTCCTTCTTTTGCCGTACCGCCGAGATATTCGGCTTCAGCCGCCGTCAGATTAATATCCACACCGCCGACCGAATCGACAATATCCTTAAAAGCGAAAAAGTCGACCTCAACGCAACCGTCGATATGAATACCGAAATTAAGTGTCAACGTCTCGCAAAGGAGAGGAAATCCGCCGAAAGCATAGGCCGCATTGAGCCTGTTTGCCGAATAGTCACCCGGAAACTGCACGTACAAATCCCTCAGAAATGATATCATCGACATTTCGTACGTGTCGGGATTTATACTGCAAACTATCATGGTATCGGAACGCTGTCTGCCCTGCCCCTCTCGCCTGTCCTGACCGACAAGCAAGATATTGATAAGGCCGTCGTCGCCGAGATCAAACGCTTCGTTTTCCCATTCAATCTCGTCGGGTGCGACCTCCGTAAGTCCTTCGCCGAAATTTTCTTCCGTTTCGAAATCCTCGTTCGACGGTTCGACGATTTCGAGGTTGCCGTCGTCGACTCTTTGTATTTTATTAAGGTATCCGTTAACAATAATCACGCCGATGACGCAAACGGCAAGTAAAAATGCCAATATCACCGCTATTACAATCAGTGCTTTTTTGCTTTTCTTTTTCGCTTTCACTTTGTATTACCTCCCGAATTCAAAACGTATACCCGTTTTGTTTACTTTTCTTTTATTGTATCACGGAATTACGGTAAATGCAACTCGTTTTTGCCTTTTTATTTTCGGCTCTTTTTCGACTTTTTTAAAAACAAAAACGCCGAAAACGCAGAGTCGAAACCATCACCCGTTATCATATAAATCCGTGTATCGAAATATATTGATAAAAAAAGGATAACGGAGGACGGAAAAATAGATACCGAAATCAAAGCAGGTCACATTGCCGACAAAAAAGAAGAGTATTGCATAAAGGTCAATACGTCGCTCGGTCTCGATAAAGGCACTGTCGCAAAGAGCAGAAAAATTTACGGTTCAAACAGGATAACGGTCGAAAAAAAGCGCTCTTTCGCCGCATCGTTTATTGCAAATCTGTCGGATCCCATAATCAGAATTTTAATAGGGGCGCTTGTTATAAACGTCATATTTATGTTCGGGGACATCAACTGGCCCGAAACCTGCGGTATAGCACTTGCCGTTTTGTGCGCCGCTCTCGTTTCGACCGTTTCGGAATATTCAAGCGAAAAAGCGTTTGACAAGCTCAACACCTCAAACCGTTCGACTTTTTGCGTCATACGGGGAGGAAAAACGTATAACGTAACCGATGACACGCTTGTTTGCGGCGACGTCGTTATGATTTGTGCGGGGGACTTCGTGCCTGCGGATGCGGTTCTGATATCGGGCGAAATATCGGTAAGTCAAGCCCCGCTTACGGGAGAGAGCCGTGAGATGAAAAAAATACCGCATTGCGGTGCATCGGCATTTTTCACAGTCCGTCCGAAAGCGGAATATACGGTCGGCGACCCGTCAACCGTTTTCAAAGGCTGTCTTTGCACGAAAGGGGAATGCGAGGCTGTTGTCGTCAGAGTGGGAGACAGTACATTTTACGGTTCCATTGCGGGAGACTTACAGAGAGAAGGAAAGCCGAGTCCCCTCAAAGAACGTCTCGGTGAGCTTGCGAAATCGGTGAGCTATATAGGTTACACCGCAGCCGTGCTTATAATGATTGCCAATCTTTTCAACTTGTTCGTCATAGATGTGGGATTTGACAAGACCGAAATACTCTCGAAGCTGAATGATTTGAAATTCGTCGCTTCTTCTTTGATTTCTTCCGTCACTCTCGGCGTGTCTGTGATAGTCATGGCGGTACCCGAAGGACTTCCGATGATGATAACGGTGGTTCTGTCCTCCAATGTAAAGAAAATGCTTAAAAGCGGTGTTCTCGTGCGTAAAATGGTGGGCATTGAAACCGCAGGATGCATGAACGTGCTGTTTACCGACAAAACAGGCACGCTGACTACCGGAAATATGGCCGTAAAAACCGTTATGACGTCGGGAGGTCTTTTCACCGATGCCGAAAGCGCCGTAAAGGGATTTCAAAACGTAATTCGACCGTCCGAAATTTTATACGGGCTTATCGGCACAAACAAAAGAACGCCGACGGAAAAAGCGATTGTGAAATTTCTCGGAAAGTTCGCCGAAAAGTGCGAAATATCCCAAAAGCTCCGTTTTTCGTCGGAATTTAAATATTCAGCTTGCAAATACGCAAGGAAAGGGAAAAATTACTGTGCCGTGCTCGGTGCCGCCGAGAAAATACTCGGCGCTTCTTCTTGTTACCTTTCGGACGGCGGAAACGCAAAACCGATTGACGGAGCCGTGCGGAAATTTTCGGATTTTATAAAAACAGAGGCGCAAGGTGCATCAAGAGTAATGGCTCTTGCGATTTGCGACGGTGACTTATATTCTCAAATCAAGTGCGGAAAACTCGAATCTTTAACGCTCGTCATGCTCATTTCAATACGGGATGAGCTCCGCCGTGACGTCAAAAGCTCCGTCATGCTCGCAAAAAAAGCCGGAGTTCAGGTCGTCATGATGACGGGAGATAACAAAGATACGGCTCTCGCCATAGCAAAAGAAGCCGGAATATACGACAAAGTCCGCAGCACCGTTTTAACGGGCGACGAAGTTGCCGCCCTATCCGACTCGGAACTTGAAAAAATATTACCGCATCTTTCGGTGGTTTCCCGTGCACTTCCCTCTCAAAAGCTGAGGCTTGTCGAAGCCGCATCGAGGCTTTCTCTTGTTTCCGGTATGACGGGTGACGGAGTAAACGACGCACCGTCGCTTAAGGCCGCCGACGTCGGATTTTCAATGGGAAGCGGCAGCGACGTTGCGAAAGAGGCATCGGATATAGTTCTCACGAACAACAGTTTTAATTCAATCACAAAAGCAATCCTCTACGGCAGGACGGTTTTTAAATCAATTCGCAAATTCATCACTTTTCAGCTGACGATGAATTTATGTGCGCTCTGCGTTTCGCTTATCGGTCCGTTCATAGGGTTTGAGGCGCCTCTCACGGTAATTCAAATGCTTTGGGTAAACATGATAATGGATACACTCG
>CAYXMB010000018.1:8380-13679 GCA_964466085.1 uncultured Ruminococcus sp. | reverse complement strand
AATGTTGAATATCACAAAGATATTTCCCGGCATAGTTGCCAATGACAATATCACACTCAGGCTCAGAACCGGTGAGGTACATGCGCTTCTCGGCGAAAACGGAGCGGGAAAATCGACTTTGATGTCGGTTCTTTTCGGTATGTACACACCCGAAGCCGGTGAGATTTTGAGGGACGGCGTTAAGGTGAATATTGCCGATCCCAACGATGCGAATAACTACGGAATCGGAATGGTGCATCAGCATTTTAAGCTTGTTGAGTGCTTTTCGGTTCTCGACAATATCATTTTGGGAGTCGAGCCCGAAAAAGCGGGGCTTATCGAAAAAAAAGAAGCACGCAGAAAGGTTATGGCGCTTTCCGAAAAATACGGGCTTTCGATAGACCCCGATGCCCTTGTTGAAGATATAACGGTCGGTATGCAACAGAGAACGGAAATTCTCAAAATGCTGTACCGAGACAACGATGTTTTGATTTTCGACGAACCTACGGCGGTTTTGACTCCGCAGGAAATCTCGGAGCTTATTGTAATTATGAAAAATCTTGCCGCAGAGGGCAAGTCGATACTTTTTATATCTCACAAGCTTAACGAGATTATGGAAGTTGCCGACAGGTGTACCGTTCTCCGCAAAGGAAAATCGGTCGGAACGGTCGATATTTCCGAAACAACTAAAGAAAAACTTTCAAGAATGATGGTCGGCAGAGACGTAGATTTTTCCGTGAAAAAGGGTCCGGCAAAAGTCGGAGATACGGTACTCAAGGTCGAAAATCTCACGCTTGTAAGTAAGCTTCACAAAAAGAACGTCGTCAACGACGTATCGTTTGAGGTTAAGGCCGGTGAGATAGTTTGTATTGCCGGGATAGACGGCAACGGACAGACGGAGCTGATTTACGGTATTACCGGACTTGAAAAACCGAAAAGCGGCACCGTTAAAATGATGGGTCGTGATATAACTCATTATTCGATTAAACGCAGAAATCAGCTTGGCATGAGTCACATCCCGGAGGACAGACACAAGCACGGACTTGTTCTTGATTATTCTCTTGAAGACAACATGATACTTCAAAGGTATTCCGAATCCGAATTCACCGGCAAGCTCGGCTTTTTGAAAAGAAAGAATATAAGAAGGTACGCCTCAAAGCTTATCGATGAATATGACGTTCGTTCGGGTCAAGGCCCGACAACCGTCGCACGGAGTATGTCGGGCGGAAATCAGCAAAAAGCCATAGTTGCAAGGGAGATAGACAGAAACCCGTCATTGCTTATAGCGGTACAGCCGACGAGAGGGCTTGATGTCGGAGCTATCGAAAACATTCACAGGCAACTCGTAGCTCAAAGAGACGACGGGAAGGCAGTGCTTCTCGTATCTCTCGAACTTGAAGAGGTGATGAGTGTTCCCGACAGAATTCTCGTTATGTATGAAGGCGAAATTGTCGGTGAGCTTAATCCCGAAACGACAACCGTCGAAGAACTCGGCCTTTATATGTCGGGCGCCAAAAGACAGAATTCAGACTGTTGATGAACGGAGGATGGCAAAATGAAGAAAAACATACTTAAAAATAATTTTGTGCAAACGATAATTTCCTCTGTCATTTGTATTTTGCTGGGCCTTTTTATCGGTTACGTGGTTCTTTTGTTCATTAATCCCGGCGGAGCGTGGAACGGGATACTAACCGTAGTTAAAAACTTTTTCACGTTCTCGAGAGTGCCTATGAGGCTTAAAAATCTCGGCAATACGCTTGTTAAAACCGCACCGCTCCTTATGTGCTCGCTTTCGATTTTGTTCTGCTACAAAGTGGGACTGTTTAATATCGGAACCGCAGGGCAATATACTCTCGGAGCCGGAGCCGCTCTCTACTGTGCTCTCAAGCTCGGCATGCCGTGGTATACGTGCATTATAGCGGCAATGCTTGTGGGAGCGCTTTCCGGTACGGTAGTCGGCGTTTTGAAAGCTTACCGCAACGTAAACGAGGTCATTTCGGGAATCATGATGAACTGGATGAGCCTTTATTCGGTGAATATGCTCCTTTCGCAGGTAAAAGAGCCGACAAGCCCTTATACGGTGAATATATCGGCAAAAAATCCGTCGGCGCTTATACCGTCTTTCGGACTTGAAAAATTTTTCAACAATAATCAATACGTGACAATAGCCATTCCGATTTCGCTGATTTTCGCTTTTGTAATTTGGATTGTGCTTGACAAAACGAAGTTCGGTTATGAACTCAAAGCGACGGGCTTTAACAAAAACGCCGCAAAATATGCGGGTATGTCCGAAAAACGCAATGTTATCGTGACTCTCGCAATCGGCGGAGCTCTTGCGGGAATCGGTGCGGCTCTCCTGTACCTTACGGGAATTCAACAATGGGAATGTTCTCAGTCATCCGTTCCCGGCATGGGGTTCGACGGAATTGCCGTTGCATTTCTCGGAGGACTTAATCCGATCGGAGCGATATTCTCCTCATATTTCATTCAGCACATTACGCTCGGCGGTGCTTACGTTGATAAGACGATGTACTGCTCGCAAATATCCGACCTTATAGCATCGATAATTATTTACCTTTGCGGTTTCGTTCTTTTCATGAAACTTTCAATTACAAAGTGGGTTGACCGCAGAGAAGATGCGAAAATGCTTGAAATGCACGGCGGGGAAAAAAGCTCTGCGAAAGGGGGTAAAAATTAATGTTGCTTCTTATTCAATATACGCTGCTGTATGCATCGATTCTTACCCTTGTCGCACTCGGCGGTTGCTATTCGGAGCGCTCCGGCGTTATCAATCTCGGACTTGAGGGTGTTATGGTAATGGGTGCACTCGGCGGTGCTCTTACGATGAAATACCTTGAAATCCTGTATCCTTCCGCACCCGCAATAATAATTATAGTTTTGACTCTCGCTTTTTCCGTTGTTTTCGGTATTGCTTACTCGTCTCTTTTGGCGGTGGCGTGCATTTCGTTCAAGGCGGATCAGACGATTGTCGGAACTGCGCTTAACATGCTCGGAACGGCTGCGGCTACCGTTATCGTAAAAGCAATCAATACCTCATCCAATCCCGATGACGTTTCGTCGGTCGTATCCTACATAGAGGGAAAGAAAGCCTTCGTTACCAAAATCGGATCTTATGAGCTCAATTATTTTGTAATAATAACACTTGCGATTCTTGCGTTTGCACATGTCATTCTTTATAAAACGAAATTCGGTTTAAGACTCATGGCGTGCGGTGAGCACCCTCAGGCTGCGGCAAGCGTCGGGATAAACGTATATAAAATGAGATATTCCGGAGTGCTTATTTCGGGAGCTCTTGCGGGTATCGGAGGAATTTCTTACATAATCGCCGGAACCAGCGAATGGAAATTCGAAAACGGCGTTGCCGGGTTCGGATTTCTGGCTCTCGCGGTTATGATTTTCGGTCAGTGGAAACCTTTGAAAATCGCTTCGGCGGCACTTCTTTTCGGACTTTTCAGAGCTCTTTCCAACGTTTATTCGGGACTTGACATTCTGGCAAATCTCAACATACCCGGAACGGTATACAATATGATGCCGTACTTTATTTCACTCGTTGTCCTCGCTTTCACGTCCGAAAAGTCGAGAGCGCCTAAGGCGGAGGGTGTTCCTTACGATAAAGGAATGAGATAAGCTTATTTATTCAATTGTAAATCGGAGGAAATAATGACCGCTAAGGATATTATTTTGAAAAAACGTCGGGGAAGTGAACTTTCCGACGAAGAAATACGTTTTTTCGTCAAAGGCTGCACCGACGGAGATATACCCGATTATCAGACATCGGCATTCTTAATGGCGGTTTGCTTTGTCGGTATGACCGACAGGGAGGCGTCGACTTTGACGAATGCAATGACTTATTCGGGAGAAACGGTGGATTTGTCGGAATTCGGGAAAAATACCGCCGACAAGCACAGCACGGGCGGTGTCGGGGATAAAACTTCTCTCATCGTTGCGCCCATTGTCGCATCTCTCGGAGGAGTTATTGCAAAAATGTCGGGACGTGGGCTCGGCCATACAGGCGGAACGGTTGATAAGCTTGAGGCTTTTCCCGGATATAAAACGTCCCTTTGCGGTGACGATTTCCTGTCGCAGGTGAAAAAGACGGGAATTGCCGTCGTCGGTCAAAGCGCGGAACTTGCGCCTGCCGATAAAAAATTTTACGCTTTGAGGGATGCCACGTCAACCGTCGACTCGATTCCGCTTATCGCATCGAGTATAATGAGTAAAAAACTTGCCGCAGGAGCGCACAATATCGTTTTGGACGTGAAAACGGGAAGCGGAGCTTTTATGAAAGACGTCGGGAGTGCAAGACTTCTTGCCGAAACGATGGTGAAAATAGGAAAAGCAAACGGCAGAAACGTAAGAGCGCTTATTACCGATATGGATATACCGCTCGGATATGCCGTCGGAAATTCCGTTGAGGTGATAGAGGCGATAAACGTGCTCAAAGGCAAGGTCAAGGGCGATATAAGAGAAGTCTGCGTTATGCTTTCGGCAAATATGGTATCTATGATTCGAAATATCGGTATCGCCGATGCGACAACACTTGTCAATGCCGAAATCGACAGTGGGCGTGCTCTTTTGAAAATGAAAGAATGGATTTCTTCGCAAGGCGGAGATTCATCGTATATCGATTTTACCGAAAAATTCCCGAAAGCACCTTATAAAAAAGAGCTTACTGTCGACAGAGACGGCTTTATAGCGTCGATGGATACGGAGAAAATCGGACTTGCGGCGGCAAAACTCGGAGCCGGCAGAATTAAAAAGGACGACGGTATCGATTTTTCCGCAGGAATAATTATATCGGCGAAAACGGGTGACGGGGTAAAACGGGGTGACGTTATCGCAACGCTTCTTTCATCGAATCCATCTCTCTTTGACGAAGCGGAAAAATTATATGTCGGTGCTCTGTCTTTTTCGGACTGTGCGCCCGAAAAACGTCCCGTTGTGCTTGAAACCGTTGTTTAATGTGAGGAAATACGATGAAATCGATTTTAATTGTAGGTCTTGCCGGAGGAACGGGAAGCGGTAAAACGACGTTTACGAAAGCCATTACCGAGAAATTCGGAGATGACGTAACCGTTGTGCTTCACGATAATTATTACAAGGCCCATCACGACCTGACGTACGACGAAAGAACGAAACTCAATTACGATGCGCCCGATGCATTCGACACCGAACTTATGAAAGAGCATTTGCAAAAACTGAGATCGGGTCGTTTTGTCGAATGTCCGATATACGATTACACAATTCACGACAGAAGCGAGAAAACGAAAAGGATTTATCCCAGAAAAGTGATAATCGT
>CAYXMB010000018.1:0-8280 GCA_964466085.1 uncultured Ruminococcus sp. | reverse complement strand
ATAATCGTTCCCGAAGGCGGAAAAAATCCCGTTGCACTTGATATGTTGCTGTCGAAAATAAAAAAACACATAGACGAAAGTAAATTTAAAGAAAGATAATACATAACGGTTTTCGGGAAAATTATTTTGTCTTTTTCGGCCCTTATCACCGTAGTGACGGCAGTTTGACTTTCGAAGATTTGAAACTCTTGAAGAAATACATATGCGGTTCGGTGGCGGAAGATGAGATTTCCGAAGCGGTGTCCGACGTTGACGGCAACGGCATAACAGCGGTTCGGGATGCAAAATATATCGGGGAATATTTATTGACAACTATTGGCAAATTTTCTGTTGAAGAATAATTTCACCTGAAAAACATAAAGCCCGATTGAAATTCGACTTGTAAAAAATAAGCGGGGCACGCTTGGCATAACGTTACGCCAAACGTGCCCCGACAGGGCTTTTTGAGACGCATTTTGCGTCTTTTTTTGATTCGAACGGTAAATGGATGGCGTCACAGCGAGAGACTCCGCTTATTTGCTCTTTGTGAGCCTCAGAGAATTGATAATTGCGACAACGGAAACACCGACGTCGGCAATTACCGCCTCCCACATCATGGCAATGCCGAAAGCGGAAAGCAGAATAACTGCGGCTTTTACGGAAAGTGCAAATACGATATTCTCAATTACGATTCTGTGCACTTTTTTTGATATCATAAGCGCATCGTATGCTTTTTTGGGGTCATCATCGGTAAGAACTATATCGGCACAGTCAATTGCAATATCGCTTCCGATACCTCCCATTGCAATACCGATATCCGATGCCGCAAGGCACGGCGCATCGTTTATTCCGTCACCGATAAATACCGTCGTACCGCTTTTTTTGATTTTTTCTATTTCAGTCGCCTTGTCCTGCGGGAGCATTCGGTATTTGTATCTGTCAATCGAAAGCTCGGTCGCACATTCGGTAACCGCCGCTTCTTTGTCACCCGACAGCATATAAACGTTAATCCCGCTTTCCTTGAGCTTTTTGACGGCATTTGCCGAATTTTTCTTTATTATGTCCGTGAAGGAGATACTCCCGGCGAATTTTCCGTCGACGCAAATGAAAATCGACGCATCGGCTGTATTTTCGGGGATCTCAATTGCGAGTTTTTCCATAAGCTTTTCACTGCCGACCGCAACGCTTTTATCCGAAACACGAGCTTCGATGCCGAGACCCGAAAATTCTTTCACGTTTTCGCACGGTGCAAGAGGCTTTGACGAGGCGGATTTATAATAATCGACGAGAGATTTTGCAAGAGGGTGAGACGAATTATTTTCAACCGAAGCCGCAAGAAAAACAAGCTCGCTTTCATCGATTTCAAGTGCATTTATTTTTTTCACCGTAAAATTCGATTCGGTCAAAGTGCCTGTTTTGTCGAACACGAAATTTTCGGCTTCGGCAAGCGCTTCAAGTGCATCGGAACCTTTTGTCAGTATGCCTTTTTTCGCGGCGGCACCGATTCCGCCGAAATATGACAGGGGAACCGATATAACAAGTGCACACGGGCACGAAACAACGAGAAATATGAGCGCACGGTGAAGCCAAAGTGTGAAGTCTCCGCCGAAAATCGTGGGTATAATTGCCGTTGCAAAAGCCGCAGCAACTACCGAAGGAGTATAAATTCTCGAAAAAGAAGTGATGAATTTTTCCGATTTCGCCTTTTGTGACGATGCGTTTTCAATCATTTCGACAATTTTCGAAACAGCCGATGTATCGGCTGTCTTTTCGGCCCTTATATATACGGCACCGTCGAGGGCCACGAATCCCGAAGTAACTTCCTTGCCTTCGAATACGGGCACGGGAATCGATTCTCCCGTAATGGCCGACGTGTCGACGTTACAGTTTCCCGAAATAACGACTCCGTCGACGGGAAAGCGTTCTCCCGCTCTTACCGAAACCGAGTCTCCGATTTCAACTTCACCCGCCGGTACGGTAATCGTTTCGCCGTTTCTTATCACGTTTGCGTTTTCGGGTATTATTTCCGTTAAATGCGCAATACTGTTGCGGCTTTTTCCGACGGCAATGCTTTCGAACAGAGAGCCGACTTCGTTGAAAATCATGACGAAAACCGCTTCGGGATATTCGCCTATTGCGATTGCACCGAAAGTCGCTATTGTCATGAGCATGTTTTCGCCGAATATTTCTCCCGATTTTATGTCGTTGAAACATTTGATTATTACGCCGAGTCCCGCCACAGCGTAGGGAATTAAATACGAGGTGACGACAAACGGTGAGGGAAGTGTAAAGCACTTGTTTAAAATATACGCTCCCGCAAGAAGAACGGACGAAATTATAACCGAAATCAGTTTTTTCTTTTGCTCACGGTTCATTTGACGATCACCTTGCAATCCGGTTCAACCGAAGATACGGCTTTCAGTACGGAATTTAAAATTTCGTCGTATTTGCCGTCGTCGCATTCAAATGATATTTTTTGTGTCAAGAAATTCACGGAGGCGTTTTCGACTCCGCCGATTTTCGAAATCTTTCTTTCGATTTTTGCGGCGCAGTTTGCGCAGTCGAGGTTTTCGAGTTTGAATATTTTTTTCACGGTTGCAACTCCTTTGAATAATTTATTCGCTTATATGTTCGAATCCCTGAGCGAGAATCGAATCTACGTGTTCGTCGGCAAGATAGTAAAATACGCTTTTTCCTTTGCGTTTCGTACCGACAAGCTTTGATCTTCTCAAAATACTGAGCTGATGAGATACGGCGGAAACGGTCATGTTCAGTACCTGTGCTATATCGCAAACGCACATTTCCGAGATTGAAATGGTATACAGAATTTTAATTCTCGTCGAATCGCCGAATATCTTGAACAGCTCCGCAAGGTCGATGAGCTTGTTCTCATCCGCCATCTTTTTATTGACTTCTTCGACGATGTCGGTGTGAGCGTGAATGTAATCGCAACTCGCCGCTTCTTCGTACTGGCTTATCAGTTCATAATCTCTTTCGTTTGACATATTAATTCCTCCAACATTTGAATAACTGTTCAACTGTTGATAGTATATCACTCGATATGCGGTTTGTCAAGAGGTTTTTTAATTATTTTTCGCAACAGTTGACTATCGGGTTGATTTGTGATAAAATGATATTTGTGGAAGTGCGGTGTGACAGCCAAGACGGTTTGTATGCCGCTTGGTACAAACATCGGGAGGTCGACACAGCGTTGGAAATCAAGAAAACATTCGTAAATGCGGCCATTCGGGTTATGAGTCTCTTGCCTTTGAGAAAAGTAATAGTTTTCGAGAGCAGTCCCGATTTCGCATGTAACGCATACCCGGTTTATGCGGAAATTAAAAAAAATCCGAATGTTTTGTCGGATTACAGGCTTATGTGGCTTGTGGACGACGGTACATCACCCGCATTCGAAATCGATGAAAAAGATTTGATTTACGATGACCCGAAGGAGTTTTCGAAAATTATAAAGAATCTTTATTACAGAGCGTGCGCCGAATGCTTCGTTATGTCCAACAGGGTAAAAAACAAAGTTCGCAAAAATCAGATTTTCGTTTTTCTCTGTCACGGCAGTAAAACCAAAAAAACAAAACAGCTTTACGAAATCGGTGATAAGGTGGATTACGTTCTTTGCCAGTCCCATTTTTTCGATGAGGTTATCTGCGACGAATACAATATAAAAAAAGAACAGCTCGTTTATCTCGGCTATCCGAGATGCGATGCTTTGTTTGAAAATCATCGGGACTTGCGAGAAGTTTTCGGAGTTTCGAAGGACGAAAAACTTGTTTTATGGCTTCCGACCTACAGAAAGCATAAAAAAGCGGTGAAGCTGAGCTCCGGAAAAGAGGGACTTCCTCTTTTGAATTCCGTATCGGATTTCGAGGTATTGGGACAAACTCTTTTAAGCAATAAAATAAAACTGATTGTAAAGCCTCATCCCGCCGAAGACATATCCGTATTCGGAAAATATTCGATACCGAATTTATCGGTAATAACCGACGGTGAGCTTTCAAATCGGCAAGTCAGGCTCTACGAGCTTTTGTCCGCTGCCGATGCGCTTGTAAGCGATTATTCTTCCGTATTTTACGACTGGCTCCTGTGCAACAGACCGATTGCGCTTACGGCAGACGACAAGGAGGCGTACAAAGCGGAGAGGGGATTTGCTCTTGACCTTGATTCTCTTTATGACAAAGCGGCAAGCCGAATAGAAAACGTCGGGGAATTTTGCTCATTCTTGAAGAATGTCGCAGACGGGAACGACGAAAACGCTCCCGGCCGTGAATATGTTCGTGATTTGACCAATATATACCGTGACGGAGGAAGTGCCGCCCGTGTTGTTAAATTTATAGAAGAAAGGATAGGGAGCTGAGCTCTCGCCGAAATTTCCTTATGAAAAAAATAAGAGGATATACTCAAGGCGCATTCGATACTTTTCATATCGGGCATCTCAATTTGATAAAGGCGGCGGCGAAGCTTTGCGACGAACTGACCGTAGGCGTTAATACCGACGAGCTTATCGAAGAATATAAATTAAAAAAGCCCCTCATACCGCTTGAAGAAAGAATGGCGATTGTGGAGGCTTTGAAATACGTCGACGGAGTAGTGCCCGCCGAAACGCTTGATAAAGAGATAATGCACGATAAGATAGGGTTTGACCGCATCTTCATAGGAGACGATTGGAAGGGAAGCGAAAGATGGCGGGAGACAGAGAAAAAAATGGCTTTGCGGGGAGTTGAAGTTATATATCTTCGGCACACCGACGGTATAAGCTCATCTATTTTAAGAGAAAAAATCACGGAGGAAATCGGAAGTGACGGAAAGTGAAAAAATAAGGCTTGACAGGATAAACGAGCTTTACGCAAAATCGAAAAGAGAAGGATTGAGCGACGACGAAAAGGAAGAACAGAAAAAGCTTCGTGCCGAGTACATCGCCGACTTCAGAAAGAGTTTTAGGGGTATTTTGGATAATACTTACATAAAGCGCCCCGACGGAACGAAAGAACCTCTCACTAAAAAGGACAAATAAAAAGCTAACGCCCCGAAAGTTTAACACTTTCGGGGCGCTTTCCGTGTTCGTGACGATTTTTATTTTTCGGGGGTTCTTTCGTCACCGAGAAAGAAAACCGCAACGGTACCGGGACCGCAGTGAGATGCGATTATCGTGCCTATATCGTATATCGGTATATCTTTCACGTTGGGGAATTTTTCAAGGAGTACAGCTTTCGTTTTTTCGGCGTCCTCAATGCATCTCGAATGGCATATGAAACATTTTCCCGAATAATTCAGGCCGCCGACAGCATGATTTTCCATTGCTTCAACCGTAGTTTTAATTGCGTTTTGCTTGCCTCTGACCTTGCTGTATGCTATAATTTTGCCTTTGTAATCAAGGCGCATAATGGGGCATATACCGAGAACGGTTGCAATCATTGCGGTAGCACCCGACATTCTGCCGCTTCTGCGGAAGAACGAAAGGTCGGTTGAGTAAAACTGATGGTGAATATTACGGCAATTGTCCGCAACCCACTTTGCGACTTCTTCGATGCCGCACCCGTCGTCTCTCATGTCGGCGGCGTAATCGACAAGCATTCCGTAACCGGAGGAGCTGCAAGTCGAATCGATAACGGTGATTTTTCTTTCGGGATATTTCTTTTGCATTTCCTCTGCCGCCGCAAGCGCATTGCCGTATGACTGAGTCATTCCCGTGCCGAAAACTATATGTAAGACGTCTCCTTTTTTTAACTGTTCGTCGAAAAATTCAAGATAGGCGTATTTATTGAGCTGGGATGTTTGCGGGAGTTTTCCGGCATCGAGCATCGAATAAAATCCCGGCAGAGCATCGGGGTCTCTGAGCATATCGTCGGCATACTCTTTTCCGTCGACCGTGTAGGAATAAAAGATTACGGGAATATCCCTTTTGCTTACGTAGGAGAACGGCATATCCACTGTGGATTCACATGATAAAATAAATTTTCTTTCCATATTTATTTACCTCGAAATATTTTAGTTTTCGCTATGCGTTACGCCGAAACCTTCTACGGCATCGACGGGAAGTGAGAAAACGACACCTTTTGCTTCGCTGTGCATACCGCAACTTTCGCTAATGCATTTCATAAGGGAAAGCTTTGCGTCGGATTTTGAAATAATCAAAACTATTTCCTTTTCCTCCTGAGTGCTGAGCCCCCAGAAACTTGCGGATTCTCCGTCCCCGATTCTGTTGCTTTTTATGACCGTTCCGCCTTTTGCGCCGGCGGAGCGCACGGCGTCCATGACGTCACCGCTGAATCCTCTGTTGACTACGGCGGCTATAAGGGAGTATTTATTGTCTGTCATATTCTTTTCATCCTTTTTGCATTGAATTTCCGTGTTATCTTCGTTTTCCGCAAGAATTCGAAACATAAGACTGTTGGCGCCGCTGAGCGGCATTGTAAACGCAACGCCGCTGTTGACGGTGTGAAGCTTAAGCTCCTCGCCGAATTTTTTCAGCATGTTGCATGCCGCATTATGCGGCATTGCCGTTGCGATTACGCACTTATCGATACTTCCGAGCCCTAACATATCGGCAATTTCGCTTGACGCCGTTCCTTCGGCGCCGAATCTGTACTGTAAAGGAACGGGATTTTTTTTCAGGAAATCGGTTGCTTTATCGGCAAGTTTCTGCGTTGTAATAAGCACAAGCAGGCGCAGTGACGGCTTTTTTTCGTTGATTTCCATTATGCATCCTCCTCAAGGTCGATAATTTCGTCGCTGTCATCGGGTACGGGAATACTTCCGTCGGCGGCTTTCGTAAGTTTTTTCGTTTTGAATTTGTACACAAGACCCATGAGCTGAATCGTTATAAGAGGGGTCAGTGCAACGAGTGCGACAACTCCGAATGCATCGGTCATAAGATTTCCTCCGACAGCCTCGCACACGCCTATGCTTAGAGGCAGTAAAAAAGTCGAGGTCATGGGACCGCTTGCAACTCCGCCGGAGTCGAAAGCTATACCGATGAAAATATCAGGCGTAAAGCGTGACATCACGAGCGCTATAATGTAGCCCGGAATAACGAACCAATAAATCGGTATTCCCGTCAGCACACGAACCATTGCAAGCCCCACGCTGACCGAGACGCCGATTGACATGCAACGGTTCATGAGTTTTACCGAAACCGCACCGTTCGTCACGTTTTCGACTTGGTGATTGAGAACTTGAATTGCGGGTTCCGCCTTAACTATAAAATAGCCTATTAACATTCCTATCGGAACGAGAATCCATCTGAAAGTAACACCGCCGAGTTCTTTTCCGAGATATGCTCCGACGGGAGCAAATCCGATATTGACTCCGCACAAAAAGAGCACAAGCCCGAAGTAAGTATAGGCAAGACCTATTATAAATCGGGTAATCTGCCTTTTGTGATACCGACGGGTCAAAAGCTGAAACACGATAAATACGGCCGCTATCGGAAACAGTGCGATAAAAACTTCTTTCGCATATTGCGGTATGCCGCTTGCGAAAACTCTCGCAACGTCACGTGTCGTTACGACCGTTTCCAAATCGGTGAGAGTATAAGTTGCCTCCGTAGGTTTGTAAAAACAGCCGAGAACGAGGACGGCGAGAATCGGACCTACGCTTGACAGGGCAACGAGACCGAAGCTGTCGCTTGCCGAATTTTTATCGTTTCTGACCGATGCAAGCCCGACACCCATTGCCATTATAAAAGGTACCGTCATGGGACCCGTTGTGACACCGCCCGAGTCGAATGCGACGGCGGTGAATTCTTTCGGGACAAAGAAAGACAGTATTATGAGAATTCCGTACAAAATTATGAGAGTGACGGAAAGATTGATTTTATATCTGATACGTAAAATCGCAAAAGCCAGAAATACTCCGACGCCGATTGCAACGGTCAGTATCAAAACGATATTGGGTATGGACGTTACCTGATTTGCGAGAATTTGCAAATCGGGCTCCGAAACGGTAATTATTATTCCCATTACAAGCCCGGTTAAAACAATTGCGGCGGAGCTTTTCATCTTCGATGTCTGAACTCCGATACCCTCTCCGAGAGGCGTCATTGCGGTTTCGGCTCCGAGCTGGAAAAAACCCATGCCGAAAATAAGCATCAAAGCCCCCGTCAGGAACATTACGATGCTTCCGAGCTCCATCGGAACGAGAAAAACGCTTAAAAGAAGTACGATTACCGAAATCGGCAAAACAGCCGACAGAGATTCCGTTATTTTTTCTTTGAGCTTCTGATTCAATTTGTCACCGTCCTTTCGAAAAACCTTTATTACAGTATATCATATAAAATTTCGTTTTTCA